>NZ_JCABYM010000132.1:0-18393 GCF_059499385.1 Limnoglobus sp.
TGGTGACGGTGGAGAAATCCGTCTAGGCTTTGCGAGACGATCTTATTCCCTCCCCCCCAAGGGGGGAGGGAACAACGCCAAACCATTGGACGACCCGCGGTTCAGCCCGTGACCGTTCGCAGGAACAGTTCCTCCAGCGTCTCGTCGTCTCGCAGCACGGCCCGCACGACCACGTCAGACTGTCCCGCCAGCTCGAAGAATTGCACGTTCGACCAGCCCGGCGGCACGGTCAGCCGCCACTCGCCGTGGCCGTTGTCCGCGAGAATCGTCACGCCGGCCGCCTCCAGCGCGGCGCGGAACTTCGCCGCCTCGCCCTGGATTCGCAGGCGGAAGCGGTCGTCGCGGACGGCGCACAGCTCGCTCACCGTGCCGACGCCGCGGACGCGGCCGCCGGCCAGGATGACGACCCGCTCGCACACCGCCTGCACGTCCGCCAACAAGTGCGTCGAGAGGATGATCGACTTCCCGTGGGCGCGGCCGAGTTCCATCACCAGCTTCAGCATCGCGTCGCGGCCGGCCGGGTCGAGGCCGCTCGTCGGCTCGTCGAGCAACAGCAGCGGCGGGTCGTGGATCAGCGCCTGGGCCAGCTTCGCCCGCTGCTTCATCCCGGCGGAATACTCCTCCACCCGCCGGTAGCGTGCCTCTTCGAGCTGCAGGTAGCTGAGAACCTCGTGCGCCCGCCGTTGCGACTGCCGACGAGACATGCCGCAGAGTTCGCCGGCGAGGGCGACGTACTCGATGCCGGTCAGCCCCGGCACGAGCGCCTCGGCCTCCGGCATGAACCCGATGAGCCGGCGGAGCTGCCAGTTGTTCGCCGCGTCGCGGTCACCGCCGAGTTGCTGGTCGAGGACGCGGCCGCCGCCGGACGTGGGGGCGATCAGGCCGAGGAGAATCTTGAGAAGCGTCGATTTGCCCGCCCCGTTCGGGCCGAGCAGCCCGATGCGGCCGGGCGGCAGCGCCAGCGTCACGCCGTCGAGCGCGACGAAGTCGCCGAACGTGCGGCGGAGGTTCCGGAGTTCGAGGAGCATGACTTCAAAAATGGCCCGCAGATGACGCGGACTTCGACGCAGCTGAAGAGGATCAAAACCAAGAGAAAAAATTCTTATCCGGTTTTCATCTGCGCTCTTATCGGCGTCATCTGCGGGCCATTCTTCAGGTTGTGTAGTCCGCGTTCAGCGTCACGTACTCGTGCGTGAGGTCGCAGGTGTAGAACGTGCAGCGGCCGCCGCCGAGGGTGAACGTCAGGTCGAACGTCACCTCGCGGTTCTGCTTCAAATACCCGGACACCGTCGCCGCGTCGAACGGCAGCGGCCGGCCGCGCTCGTACAGGTGGTGCGGCCCCACCTTCAGCGACAGGTCTTGCTCCTCGAACGGCACGCCGGCGTACCCGGCGGCGGAGACGATGCGGCCCCAGTTCGGGTCCGCGCCGAACACGGCCGTCTTCACCAGCGCGCTCTCGGCGACGGCCTTCGCGACGGTCCGGGCGTCGGCGTCGTTGTGCGTGCCGGTGACGGTGATCGTGATGAGGTGGTTCGCCCCCTCCGCGTCCTCGGCGATCTTGCGGGCGAGGTCGGCGCACACGGCCTTCACCGCGTCGGCGAAAGTGTCGAGCCGGTCGTCCCGCAGCGGCAGGCCGTGGCCGTTCGCCAGCAGGAAGACGCTGTCGTTGGTGCTCGTGTGCCCTTCCACGGAGATGCAGTTGAACGTCGGCTCGACGGCTTCTTTCAGAATCTGGTGGAGGTCGTGTGGGTCCACGGCCGCGTCGGTCATCAGAAAGCCGAGCATCGTGGCCATGTTCGGGCCGATCATCGCGGCCCCCTTCGCGAACCCGGTGATCGTGTGCCCCTCGACGGCCCGCGACGCGATCTTGATCTTCGTGTCGGTCGTCAGAATCGCGTGGGCGGCGTCGAGCAGGGCGTTCACGTCGGCCCGCGCCGCGGCCACGGCCTTCGGGATGCCGGCCTCCAGGACCGGCATCGGCAGCGGTCGGCCGATGACGCCGGTGCTGGCGACGAGGACCTGTTCCGGCGAGCAGCCGAGGTCGGCGGCGACCAGCTCGGCCATCCGCTTGGCGTCGGCCATGCCCTGCTCGCCGGTGCAGGCGTTCGCGTTCCCGGAGCAGATTACGATTGCCCGCGCGTCCTTCCGCGGCAGCCGCTCGCGGCTGACCGTGACCGGGGCGGCGCAGACGCGGTTCCGGGTGAAGACGCCGGCGGCGGCGGCGGGGGCGTCGGAGACGATGACGGCCACGTCGCGGCGGTTCGGCTCGCTGCGGAGGCCGCTGACGACGCCGGCGTACCGGAAGCCGGCGGGGAGGTTCCAGGTGTCCATGCAGAGATGGTAGCGACCGGTCGGCCGGTTTTCAGCAAGTCACGCGTCTTGACCCCGAGGTGGAACGACGGAAACGCTGGAATAGGAATCACTGTTGCTGTGACTTCAACGACGTGTCGGATTGGTCCTGTGTACGGAAGTTGTCCACGGGGATTCGAGGGGTAAGCACTGTCGGGCTGGAGCAAGAGAGAAGAATGTTCTGCTTCCAAGCAGGTAAAGACTGGTTGAAACTTACCGCCAAGGCCAGTTGCTTGTTGAACTCTTCGCGGCTCATTGTTGCACCTGCTCTAGGGACTGCTTGACTTTGTCGAACAGTACCGCCGCATCCGACTCCAGTTCAATGTACGAAGTCGGCTTCATCTGGATTCGCAGTTGAGACTTTTCGATGGCCCAGTCGGACTTCTTTCCGGGCGCATCGTCCTTCCGCTTCAATTCGTAACTCGACCCCAAGTGCATCGAGAATAGGTCGAAAAACCGTCGCGGTCCAATTCCAACGAACGCTTCGAATTGGACTCGCTCATCTGTGGGCGCAAAAACTGTGCCATCCGGCACAATCGAGTCGTCGTGGAACTCGATGGCCTTACTTTTCGCATACGGTTCGACATAGACGACTCGCTCGACGCCCGCTGCAATGATGTGCTTGGCACAATTATGGCAGGGGAAAGTCGTGCAGTACAACGTCGCGCCAACTGTGGAGAGGCCATTCCGGGAGCAACACAACAGGGCTTCCATTTCAGCGTGCACTACCCGGCCGTATTCGGTCAAGTCTCGTAACCGGCTGTTTTCAAGCAGCGATCTGAGTTTTTGCGGATCGAACCCGTATTCCGCTTTCGTCCCCTCGGACACGAGACGATTGACGATCTCGACTTGTTCGGCACGGTTCGAATCAACGTCTCGCATGAAGTCTCGGCCTCTGAGTCGGTCTTCGATACAGTGCGTTTCCGGGTTTCGAACAGGCCAGTAAAGTCCACCGCCTGCCCGTGGGCAATCGTTTGCCCCGGTCGCCAGAATCTGAGAATCCTTCGTCACGACTGCTCCCACTTGCCGCGACATGTCCGCGGAACGCAAGGCCGCGGCGAACGCCATGAACATGGCGTGTTCGTCGAACGTGGGAGTGATAAACGGATCGCCGAACCAAAGTGAAGCCATCCGCTTCACGTCCGAGTCCAGTTGGTCATGGCCTTGGGAAATCTTGACGAAAAAGTCGGCCATGTGAAAAGTCTTGTTGACGCGTTGGCCGAACGGGACAGCGCTCTCGTCCGCGTCACGCTGCATGAGCTTGTCCGCATTCTCCGGAGTCATGCCTCGCCCGGTCACCAAGTTGGTTTTTCGGCGGGCGGCGTCTTCGTGAATGCCGACAAGAACGAATCCTGCGGGATAGATCAGTCGGAGTTCCGACACCTCTTCGGGCCGTTTCAAGGAGTCGATGATGTACGCCGTTTTGGCGGCCGGGCGCGGGGAGTTCTCTTCCTTCGGACGCTTGGCGAAAACAACGGTCGCGGCACCCCACGCCAGTACAGCATTCTTGTCGCTCGCCTCACGCGCCCGGTTCCCCGCATCCATCAAGTCGTTCAGCCGCTTGTACGGGTCGCTGTTCTGGTCTGACACGGGAATGAGTGAAGGGATAACGTCTTTAGATATTTTGACTTCATGAACCGTGTAACCGGCCCTGCCGAGCCAGTGCTTGAGAAGGTCGATGACGCGAGTGTTGGCTGTTCCGACGGCGCTCACCAAGCCAATGACCAACTCAAAATTGTACTCATCCTTCATCTTGAGTAAGTCGCCGTTCATGCCCCACTCCGTTCCCCGTCTATCTCAGTTGTTTGTACCCGACGGTGGGATTCACCGCAACAACTCCGTTATCACATGCCCGTGAACGTCCGTCAGCCGGCGGTCGATGCCGTTGTGGCGGACGGTCAGCTTCGTGTGGTCGATGCCGAGGAGGTGGAGGACGGTCGCGTGGACGTCGTACACCTCGGTCGGGCGCTTGCGGTCGGCCGGCTTGTACCCGAAGTCGTCGCTCGGGCCGTGCGTCGCGCCGCCCTTGATCCCGCCGCCGCACAGCCAGTTCGTGAAGCAGTACGGGTTGTGGTCCCGGCCCTTGCCGCCCTGCGAACTCGGCATCCGGCCGAACTCCGTCGTCCACAGCACGATCGTGTCGGCGAGCAAGCCCGTCCGCTTCAAGTCCTGGATCAGCGCCGCCGCCCCCTTCGCCATGCCGAACGCGAGCGGGCCGTGGTCCCGCTTCACGTCCTCGTGGCTGTCCCAGTTGCGGCGGGGGAACCCGTTGTCGTTGCCGCTCCAGACCTGCACGAACCGCACCCCGCGCTCCAGCAGCCGCCGGGCGACGAGGCACTTGCGGGCGAAGTAGTCCGTCTCCTCGACGGGGTTGATCTCCTTGTCGAAGGAGCCCTTGCCGTGGTCGAGGCCGTAGAGCGCGAGCGTTTCCTTCGTCTCCATGGAAAGGTCGAGCGCCTCCGGGGCGGCGAGCTGCATCTTCGCCGCGAGTTCGTAGCTCTTGATGCGGGCCTCCAGCCGCTCGTCGCCATCGCGCGTGGTGGCGTGCGTGCGGTTCAGCTTCGCCAGCACGTCGTGCGCGGCCTTGTCGCCGGCCGGGGTGACGAACTTCGCCCGGTCGTCGGCGAACAAGTCTTCGATCGGCGTCTTCGTTCCCGGATAGATGACCGTCCCCTGGTACTGGGCCGGGAGGAACGCGCTGTCCCAGTTCTTGGTGCCGTTGGACGCGAGGCCGCGGTGGTCCGGGAGGACCACGAACGTCGGCAGGTTCTCGTTCAGGCTGCCGAGGCCGTAGCTGACCCAACAGCCCATGCCGGGGAAGCCGGGGCGGTTGAACCCGGTCGTTTGCAATAGCGTCCCCTGGCTGTGAACGCCGGTCTTGCCGACCATGTTGTGGACGAACGCCAGTTCGTCCGCGACCGCGCCGAGCGGGGCGACGACCTCGCTCAGCATCCGCTTCGATTGGCCGCAGGGTTTGAAGTCCCAGACCGGCCGCAGCCACGGGCCGAGGCCGTTCTGGAACGCCTCGACGTGCTCGCCGAAGTTCGCCTCCTGGCCGTGCCGCTTCACGAGTTCTGGCTTGTAGTCGAACAGATCGACGTGGCTCGCGCCGCCGGCCATGAAGAGCTGCACGACCCGCTTCGCCTTCGCCGGGTGGTGCGTGGCGGCGCAGCCGAGCAGTTGCGCGAGGGCGATCCCGCCGAGGCCGCCGCCGGAGTGGAAGAGGAAGTCGCGGCGGTTCATGGCGTCGTCTCCGGCCTCGGCGGGACCACGTCCACCGGCGGCCGCTCCTTCTTGAGCGCGGTGAATGTTTTCAGGAACTTGTTGAACTGCTCCGCGCCCGTCTCGGCCGCGGGCGGCTCGGGGTTCGCGTCGGCCCAGCTCAGCGACAGGACGAGCGGAACCCAGCGGACCCCGGTTCCGGTGGCGGTCGGGCCGTCGAGCGTGGCGAGCGAGGTCATGGCGAACCCCGGCGTGGGCACCTGGTCGATGGGCCGGCCCTCCGGGTCGCCGCAGTTCTCGGCCGGGGACGTGACGAGGTACTCGCGGCAGGACAGCGGCCGGTCCGGGTGGATCGAGCAGCTCTCCGCCTCCAGGAACGGGCACGGGATGCCGAGGCGGAAGAACTCGATGCCGATTTCCGGCGTGGCCAGCGCCCCGGCCGGGTCGCGGAGCCGGGCGAGCATCCCGGCGGCGGCGAGCCTCGTTTCCGCGTCGGCGAACCGGTCGCGGACGGCCGTGCGGCGGGGTTCCGGCATCGCGGCGACGAGGTCGCGGAGGTGGCGAGCTTCCGTCTCCGCGACCGGCACGAGCTGGCGGCAGCACGCCCCGCACCCGGCCCGGCAGGAGATCGCCTTCCCGCGCTGCTCGACGTAGCTCTCGCCCATGCCGACGACGGCGCTCGTGAATTCCTGGACGATGGGCAGCATCCGCCGCGTCGGGACGACGGCGGCCGGCACGTCGATGGTCGCTTCGAGCGTCATCCCCTCCCACGTCAGGGCGAAGGAAACGCTCGCGGTGTCGGATGGCATGAGGTCAGTCCACGAACACGAATTCATTGAGGTTCAGGATCACGCGGCAGGCGTTCGCCAGCCCGTGGTCCGTCGCATACTGCGTCAACTCCTCGTGCTCCGCCGCCGTCGGGTCGCGGCCGAGCGCCAGGCGGAACGCGGCCGCCACCCGCCCCGGCAACTCGTCCGACAGCTTCTCGACGCGGGCGGCGAAGTGCTTCGCCATCGCGAGCGTCAGCTTGTTGTTCAAGAGCGCCAGCGCCTGCTGCGGGGTGAGCGTCTGGTTCCGCTTCTCGACGGCCAGCGACGGGTCGGCGCAGTCGAACGACGCCATGAACGGCTGCTGCTTCGACCGCACCGTGAACCGGTACACGGCCCGCCGGTGCGCCTTCGGGTCGTCCGGGTCGTGGAGGTGGTACTGGTAGTGCGGCGAGTGCTCCGGCTTCTCGACGACGAAGTCCTGGAAGCTCGGCCCGCCCGCCGTCAGGTCGAGCTTCCCGGCCGCGAACAGAATACTGTCGCGAACCGCTTCCGCTTCGAGCTTGCGGCGGTTCTGCCGCCAGAGGTAGCGGTTGTCCGCGTCCGCCGAACTCGGAACGCGGAGGTCGGAACTCGGAACGGAAGACGCCTGCCGGTACGTCTTCGACATCACGATGAGCTTGTGCAGCTTCTTGAACGAGCCGCCGCCGTTTCGGAACTCGACGGCGAGCCAGTCGAGCAGTTCGGGGTGCGTCGGGTGTTGGCCCATCTTGCCGAAGTCGTTCGGCGTGTCCACGAGGCCTCGGCCGAAGTGGTACTGCCACACGCGGTTGACGATGCTCCGCCACACGAGCGGGTTGTCCGTGTGCGTCAGCCACCTCGCGAGCGCGGCGCGGCGGTCGCCCTCGGGGGCGGCGGGATCGACGGCGAACGGCACGCCGAGGGCCGCGATCGCGCCGGGGGCCACGGCCTTGCCGGGCTTCGTGATGTCGCCGCGGGGCAGGACGCGGATGTCGCGCGGCTTGCCGCCCGTGCCGGCGAAGTTCCCGCCGCCGGCGAACGCCGTGCCGACGTAGGCGACCCGTTGCGGCGGCAGCTTCTGCACCTCCCGGTCCGCGGCGGCCCCGCCCGCCACGGCCCCGACCGCGACGGCCGCGGCCCGCTTCGCCGCGACTTTCGGGTCGGCGTCGTACCGGCGGTCGGCGCGATCAATCGCCGCGAACACGGCCTGCAGCGCGTAATACTCGTCCTGCGGGATCGGGTCGAACTTGTGGTTGTGGCACTGGGCGCAGTGGGCCGTCAGGCTGAGGAACGTGCCGACGGTGTTCGACACGAAGTCGTCGCGGTCCAGGTGGCGGGCGACCTTGCCGTCGATCTTCGTCTCCGGCAACTCGACGTGGCCGATGAAGTCCCACGGCCCGGCGGACAGGAACCCGAGCGCCTCGACGCCGTCGGCCGTGCCGGGGAACAGCACGTCGCCGGCGACCTGCTCCTGCACGAACCGGGCGTAGGGCTTGTCGGAATTGAACGCGCGGATGACGTAGTCGCGGTACGGCCAGGCGTTCGGCCGCGGCTGGTCCTTGTCGTACCCGTGCGTCTCGCCGAAGTGGACCACGTCCAGCCAGTGCCGCGCCCACCGTTCCCCGTACCGCGGCGACGCGAGCAGCCGGTCTACGAGCTTCTCGTAAGCGTTCGCCGAATCGTCGCTCAGGAAGGCGTCGATCTCCTCCGGCGTCGGCGGCAGCCCGGTGATGTCGAACGACAACCGCCGGATCAGCGTCCGCTTGTCCGCTTCGGGCGAAGGCTTCAACCCCTTCTCCGTCAGCTTCGCGAGGATAAAGCCGTCGATGGTCTTTCCTGACTCCTGACCCCTGACCCCTGACCCCTCGAGAGGCCGCAGCGACCACCAGTCCCGCGGGTCCGCGGCGGCCGACCCGTCGTCCGGCCACGCGGCCCCGGCGTCGATCCACGCGCGGAGGGTCGCGACCTCCGCGGCGGACAGCTTCTCGCCCTTCGGCGGCATGACCGTGTCCGGGTCGGCCCCGGTCACGCGCCGGACGAGCGGGCTGTCGGCGGCTTTCTTCGGAAGGATCGCGGCCCCGGCGTCGCCGCCCTTGAGGGCGTCGGCCTTGCGGTCGAGGCGGAGGCCGCCCTTCTGCTTCGCCTCGCCGTGGCAGGAGACGCACGCCCGCTGGAAGATCGGCTTCACGGCCGTCGCGAAGTCCGGCGGGGCGGCCGCGACGGGCGCGGCGAGGGCGCAGAGCGCGAGGAGGGAGAGTCGGGTCACGCGGCGACCTCGGCGGACGGGCACGTCGGCGGGATGGGACTAGCTTAACCGGCGACGGGACCGAAGGGAATGACTTGTAGGGCGGGTCAAGGCTTTGCGCCGACCCGCCGCGCCGCCAAGCCGCTCGGCGTCTCTTCGATGTGGTCGCGGTCCCCCCGGCGGGTCGGCGCAAAGCCTTGACCCGCCCTACAAAACTTACGCCTTCGCCAGGACGACGCCCTCGCCGTTGCGGAGGGTAATCTTGTTTACCACCGGGCCGAGCGTGCCGTTCGCGTTCACCACCCGGTAGTTGCCGCCGAGGGTGTGCGTCGTCGCCGTGTTGTTCGCCGTAGTCCCGTTCACCCCGCGGGTGTACGCCAGCGGCTTATACAGCACCATCGCGTTCTGGTAGTCCCGGCGGTAGACCTTGTACGTCAGGTTCCGGTTCGCCGGGTCCTGGCCCTCGGCCCACACCCGATGGTCGCCGGTCGGCCGGCCGACGTTAAACTTAATCGCGTCCGTCCAGTGCCGCTTCCACCCGCTCGCCGGCTCGTTGCCGCCGTTCATCATCAGGAACGACGTGTTCGGGTCGGCCACGATGTAGTACATGGCCAGCGTCGTCGTCTGGACCCGCGGGTCGGCCGCGTCGATCCCCTGCGGCAGGCTGTCCAAAATCTCATACGCCTTCCCGCCGGCCAGCTCGCGGCGGTACTTCAGCGTCGCCGCCAGGTCGTCCACCTGGACGTGGTTGGCGGTCAGCGGCCGCAGCGCGAACTCCTCCAGCATCGACACGCCGTTGCGGGCGATCGGCTCGGCCGTCGTCCCCGCCCCGGCCGTGTTCGCGATGATCCACTTCCCGCTGCCCAGCCGCTTGTTGATCTCGCCGAGCAGCTTGCCGTGGTCGGCCGCGTAGTTCGAGAAGACTTCCTTGATGCCGGTCGGGTCCACGGCGATCTTGCCGGTCGAGTTGTCCACGAAGAACCCGTCGGCGAGCGGCTCGGCCTTCAACGCGCGGATGTGGTAATCGACCGCCCACGCCTGGAACGCCGCGTTCCCGACGTTCGTGGCGAACCGGTTCGGGCCGTAGGTCGGGTAGAACAGCCGGCTCTCGTACAGGAACCGGGCGTTGTGCCCGGCCTTGCGGGTCGCCCACTCGCGGTCGTTCAGGTAGCCGTCGCCGTCCTTGTCCGCGGAACTGTCGAACGCCGGGATCGTGCCGCCGAGCTGCGCCCCGCGGAAGTTCGTGTAGTCCCGGCCGGTGGCCGTGTTCACCGCCGGCGGCGTGCCGGCCCCCGTCGTCAGCACGCGGGCGTAGAACAGCCGGGCCGACCCGTTGACGCTCGCCGCCACCCAGTCCTTCGGCGGGTCGAACGTGATCTTGCCGTCCCGCTTGAACCCGGTCGTCGAGTCGCTCGTGACGGTCAACGTGTTCCACTTCGTCGGCTTGCCGCTGGAATCGACGGCCGCCACGTACTCCAGCTTCCCGGCCCACGTCGAGCCGGCCGGCGTGTTCAGGTCGAAGTTCAGCTCGCGGAACTTCTCCGGGTAGCCGAACGCCACCGACTGGTTGACGCCGGCCATCGCGAACGGCACGTTCCGCTGCTGGGCGCTGCTCGTCACGTTCGTCCAAGCGGTCCCGTTGCCGGACTGGACGGACCAGAACTTGTCCACCGGCACGGCCGACGCGCTCAGCCCGATGAACGACGTTTCCCGCGAGACGTGGTAGAACGCGCTCTCCCGGTTCAGCCGGTTGCGGTCGGCGTACTCCAGCCAGTCGGTGTACACGCCGAGGTAGATGTTCGTGACGTTCGTGTAGATGAACTGCGGCGTCGTCGGCGACGCCTGGTTGATCGTGTTCAGGTAGGCCGTGTTCGGGATGACGAGGTCCACGCCGTTCTTGAGCAGGTCCGTCTCGAAGCTGCCGAACGGCGTGCCGTAGTACGCGAGGTTCGCGACCCGGATGTGCGAGAAGTTCCGCGGCACGGCCGGCAGCGCCGGGTTCGACACGACCGGCGGCAGCGCCGGCGGCGACGCCGGCGGGACCGTCGGCGGCACGACGACCGGCGGGACCACGACCGGCGGCGGGACCGTGGGCGGCACGACCGGCGGGACGACCGGGGGAACCCGCGGCGGGACCGGCGGCGGCGGCGTGTACTCCGGCGGCTTCACGATCGGCGTGCCGGTCTTGTCCTCCTCCGTCGGGATGATCCCCGGCTTCGTCAGGTTGACCGGGGCGGCGGTGGTGATGAAGTTGTCGAACATCAGCTCGCCGGCCGGGCCGCCGTCCCGGAGCAGGCCGGCCCGCTCCCCGCCGCGGATGGCCGTGTTCGTCCGCACCAGCGCCCACGTCGGGTTCAGTCCCCACGTCCCGTCCGCGTTCAGGTACTGGCCGGTGTCCGACCGGAAGACTTGCGCCCGCACCGCGGACCCCTTCACCGTGATCGACGCCTGCACCCACAGCCCGCTGACGTAGTCGCGGGACTTCACCGTGCCGAGGACCGTCTCCCGGCCGTTCACGACGGCGACGAGGCTGGCCTCCAGCCCCCGCTTGACCTCGAGCGCGTAGTACGTCGGTGTCGCCGTGTGCAGGCTCGTGCCGCGGGCGATGAGGCCGGCCGGGGTGAGCGAATCGACGTAGATCGACGACGAGATTTGCACGTCCGCCGGCAGGACGCGGTTCAGCCAGGCGCGGGCGACGGCGTTGCTCCGGGCGTCGACCCGGAGCGTCTCGTCCGTCTCCGTCCGGACGTTCAGCCCGGCCCCGGCGGACGCGTAGGAGGCCCACCCGGTCGGCAGCCCGGTCGCCTTCCCGTCGGCGAACCGGTCCTCGTACAGCGTGTTCCGGGTCGGCACGCCGGACGGCCCGATCCGCAGGCTGTCGAGCGCGACCGGGTCGGCGGACGTGGCGTACCGGGAGAACCCGACGTACCCGCTCCCCTTGATGGCCGCGTCCTTCTTCTCGACGGCCGCGACCGGCTGCCGGGTCCACTGGCCGGTCGGCGCGAGGTACTGGTTCGTGTCCCCGCGGTGGACGCGGACCTGGATCACGTCGTCCGCCGCCAGGATGCTGACCGTCACCCACCGGTTGCTCATCCATTCGGCGGACCGGACCGTGCCGAGGACGGTGGTTTGCCCGTTCACGACCTTCAGCAGTTGCACCTCGCCGCCGCGGACGACGGACGCGGCGTAGTACGTCGGGGCCGTGCCGTTGAGGTTCTGCCCGCGGACGAACAGTTGGATCGGGGCGGTCGAGTTGAGGAAGACGGACGCGGACGTTTCGACGTTGACGGAGTACGAGGACGTGACCCACGCCCGGCCGGCGGTGCTGGACCGGCCGGCGGCCACGAGCCGGCCGGAGTCCCCGTGCCCGGCGGCCGCGGGGTCCACCTGGAACACCCGCGACCCGTCGTTGCTCCACTGCCCCCAGCCGCTCGGCAGGTTGTTGACCGGGCCGCGGAGGAACGGCTCGACGAGCCACTCGCCCACGGCCGGCATCTCCCGCCCTTCCAACGCTTCCAGCGACAACGACCGCGGCGGCGTGTGGGACGTCGGCATGTGCGGACCCTTCCTTGGGCGCGCGATCGGCGAACCGGACAACCAAGAGTTAGCAATGC
This sequence comes from Limnoglobus sp., assembly GCF_059499385.1. NCBI lineage: Bacteria > Pseudomonadati > Planctomycetota > Planctomycetia > Gemmatales > Gemmataceae > Limnoglobus > Limnoglobus sp. Next base: position 12,219 of record NZ_JCABYM010000132.1, read on the forward strand.
GTGCCGATCTGCGGGCGGGAGGATACCATCTGGGGTGGGCGTGTCAATCGGATCGGGCGAAAAGTGGCGCGCGGGGAAGCGATTACACTTGACGGAAGTGGGCGTGGCGGCTTGCGCTGGAATCCGGCGAGTTTGCCGGATCGGTAAAGTTTACCGATCCCGTAGGGTGGTGCCGAGTCTTCGCGGCCCACCGCGTAGGGGTGTGTCCCGCCGGTGGGCCTCGAAGACTCGACCCACCCTACAAGATTGCTACGCGAACAGCTCCCGCACAGCTTCCCCGCCGTCGAGCACCTCGATCGGCCGGCCGTCCGGCGTGACGAGCTGCTTCCGCGGGTCGAGGCCGAGCGCGTCGAGAATCGTGTACGCCACGTCCGCCGGCGACACCGGCCGCTGCGTCGTGTACGCCCCGTGCTTGTCCGTCTTGCCGAGGACGAACCCCGGCTTCACGCCGGCCCCCCACCAGAGCATGGACGCCGCCTGGCCCCAGTGGTCGCGGCCGGCGTCCTTGTTGACCTTCGGCGTCCGCCCGAACTCGCCCATCACCACGAACAGCGTGTCCGCCGTCGTCCCCCGCGCCGTCGTGTCCTCAACCAGCGCGGAAATGCCGCGGTCGAACTCCGGCAGTTTCTTGTCCAGGCTCTCGAAAATCTTCGCGTGGTGGTCCCACCCCGCGTAGTTGACGGTCACGAACCGCACGCCCGCCTCGACGAGCCGCCGCGCGAGCAGCAGCGACTGCCCGGCCGTCGTGCGGCCGTACCGGTCGCGGAGCTTGTCGGACTCGCCGGCGATGTCGAACGCCCGCTTCGCCTCCGGCGACAGCAGCATCGCCGCCGCCCGCTGGTGGAACTCGTCGTAGGTCGCGATCTGGTCGTTCCCCTGCACCTTCTTCGCGAGGCCGTCCACCGCCTTCAGCAGCGTCTCGCGCCGCTCGACCTGCTTCATCGTCAGCGACGGCGGCGGGGCCACGTCCTCGACCCGGTAGTTCGCCGCGTTCGGGTCGCCGGCCTTGAACGACTCGTACCGCCCGCCGAGGAACGCACTCTTCCCGAGTTCCCAGGTGAACGACGGGTTCCGCGGCACGGCCACGTAGGGCGGCAGCGTCCCGCTGAACCCGAACTCGTGGGCCGCGACCGCGCCGATCGCCGGGTAGTCGCCGAACGGCGTGCCGAACCGCCCGGAGAGCACCCAGTTCGTGGCCGTCTCGTGGTGGTCGTTGTTGTGCGCCCCGGACCGGACGAGCGCGACCTTGTCCGTGACCTTCGCGACGAGCGGCAGCTTCTCGCCGACGCGGAGGCCCGGGACGACGGTGTCGATCGGCTTGTACTTCCCGCGGATTTCTTCCGGCGCGTCCGGCTTCGTGTCGAACGTGTCGTGGTGGGACAAGCCGCCGCCGAGGAAGACGAGGACGACGGACTTCGCCCGTGCCCCCTTCCGCTTGGCGGCGGCCTCGGCCTTCAGCACGGACGCGAGCGACAGCCCGGCGACGCCGAGGCCGCCGACCCGGAGGAAGTCGCGGCGGGACGAGCCGAGGGAAACGTCGAGCATCGGAGGCGTCCTGGTATGATGGCAACGTGCGGCGGGGTGGGTGAAATGATTATCGGCGACCGCGACGCGGAATGAAAGACCGGCCGCCGCGAACCTACGATGTTTTTAGACCGTCCGAGTAACGGGAGGGGTACATGCGAATTCTTCACCTGACGGCCCGGTCCGCGAGCGACGGGCAGCTCCATCTCCACATCCCGGCCGAAGCCGACACGGAATTCGAGGTCGCCGTCGTCGTGCAACCGAAGGTCGCGACGAATGGGATCGAGCGGAAGCTCACGCCCGAAGAACTCGGTTGGCCGCCGGGCTACTTTGAAGCGACTTACGGGTCGATTCAGGACGAGGCGTTCAAACGATACCCGCAAGGGGAGCCGCAGGTTCGGGAGGCCCTCGATTGAAGTATCTTCTCGACACGAACGTGTGCATCCAATACTTGCGGGGGAAGAACGTCCACGTCCGGACGCACGTTTCTTCCCACCCGACGACGGATCTCGTGATCTGCTCGGTCGTGGCCGGTGAACTTTACTACGGTACGTCGCGAGCCAAGAATCCGTCCGCGGAGCGGATAAAGGTCGATCAGTTCTTGACCCCGTACCCGCGCTTGATGTTCGACTTTCCCGCTGCCGACAAGTTCGCCGAGGTTCGTTATGACCTGGAACGTCGTGGGTTGATGATCGGGCAGTACGATGTCATGATCGCCGCCATCGCGCTGGTCAACGCCCTCACGCTCGTCACGCACAACACGGCCGAGTTCTCCCGCGTCCCCGGCCTGAAGCTCGTCGATTGGGAAGTCCCTTAACGAGGCTCACTTCCGAAACCCTGCCACCCGGTGGAACGTCAGGTAGTTCGCGTCGTGGGCGTTGTGCGGCGGCGTGCCGTTCGGTTCCTCGAACGCCGTCCGCACGGCCGCGATCAGGTCGTCGCCGTCGAACTGCCAGTCCGCGTACTGGAACCCGTGCAGCTTCACGTCCGCGTGCCGGATCACCACCCGCTTCACGTCCCACGCCCGTAGGTCGGGCGAGGAGCACAGGGCCAGCGTGTTCCGGCGGCTCGCGGCGTTCGGCCCCTCGAACTCCCTCGGAACGTGGTTCGCCAGCGTCCAGTAATTTTTGCTCCCCGGGTCGTATCGAATCGTGAACTTCTTCCCGCCGCCAGGGAAGTCGATGAAGTCCTTCGCCGGGTCGAACGTCACCGCCTTGCCGTCGGCTGAGACTCGCACCACGGCCGCCTTCTCCGGGTAGTTCGGCTGCTGCACGCGGAGGACGTTCACGACCTCGCCGGCCGGCGTCGCCACGGCGTTGCCCTCGAGCCAGCCGCCGAACTTGCGGTCGAACCACGAGTAGTCGGCCGTCAGCTTGTTGCTCGTCGTCCAGCTGGCCGCCGCGAGCAGGTCGGCGTCCTCGGGGGCGGACATCATCATCGCGCGGAACTTCCGGTCCCAGCCCTTGCCGCCGTTCGTCGGGTTGGCCTCCTCCATCGCCCGCCACAGCCGGCCGTTGTGAACCAGCACCGGGACCGGGGCGCAGTGGTACATCCCGTCCGCGTGCAAGAGGCCGGTCCGCGCGTCCTTCGGCTCCGTCCACGTCCGGCCGCCGTCGGTCGAGCGGCGGATGGTGCAGAACCCGCGGGCCTTCGACACGCCCATCAGGTACAGATCGCCCTTGTGGACGAACAGCGTGCCCCACCACTGGCCGACGACCTCGGCCCGCTTCGCCCACGTCTTCCCCTTGTCCGCGGAGGCGTACACGAACGTGCGGTCGCCGTTGTCCCCGGTCATGAACAGGTCGTGCGATGCCACGTACTCGCCGGTCGGCAGCACCGCGATCGACGGCGACCCGACGTACTGCTTGGACTTCGCCGGCGAGTGCGCGACGACCACGCCGGGCGGCGCGGCGGAGACGAAGTTAATGCTGAACAACAGAATAATCAGCGCGGCGCGGAACATGATCGGCCCTCGGGGAGAGAAGCCTTTTCTACCGCACCCGCGCCCCCGTCCGAAACAAAAAAGCCCACCCGTCGCTTCGACGGGTGGGCCGGTGATTCCCGCAACGCTTAGTACCGGGCTTCCATCGTGATCGCCGCCCCGTGGGCGAAGAACCCCTCGCGGTCGAACGTCACCCGCGGGGCGGCGACGCCGGTGAGCGACCCGAACGACGGGCTGACCGGCACGTTCCGCGGGTTCAGCGTCTGGTCGAACTGGTTGCCCGGCCGGGCCACGTTGTTCAGGTAGTAGAACTGGTAGCCGACCGCGATCCGCGAGTTCTTCGTCAGCGCGACGCCGGCCTGCAGGCCGATGTCCGTGGCCAGCCCGAACCGGTTGACGACGTGCCGGCCGAGGTTGCCGTTCGCCCCGTCGCCGGCGGCCAAGAGCGCCCCCGGCTGCGTCGAGGTGCCGCGGGTCTCGCCGCTGATCTGCGTGATTTGGTGGATCGACCCGAACGCCACCTTCGGGGTCAGGGCCACGAACGTCATGCCGTGCTTGACCTCGAACCGGCCGCCGAGTTCGCCGCCGTAGAACTGGTTGCGGGTGTAGGCGCGGTCGCGGAGCTGGACCACGCCGCCGGGCGCGACGCCGACGGCCGGGATCGCGAACGGGCTGACCGTCCGCTGGAACACGACCAGCGACTCGTCGAGGTCGTAGTACCGGAACCCGGCGAACAGGTCGAACTGGTACTTGTCGTCGTACCGCAGGTTCCGCCGGAGGTGCGCGCCGGCGCTCGCGAGCCGGGCGGTCACGGTCGTCGCCGCCTCGCCGACGAACACGTCCCCGGCCGCCGGGTCGGCGTTCGCCACGAACAGGAACGTCTGCTGGCCGGTGACCACGTCGAAGAACGGCCGGCGGATCGAGTTCCCGCCCGGCCCGCCGGCGACGGTCAGGAAGTTCGACCGGTGCTCGGTGATGAACCCGTCGAACCCGACGCCGACGGTGTGGTCCTTGTTCGTCCACATGCCGCCGTCGATCTTGTACGCCATGAACTTGCCCAGCTCCCGCTCGCCGTCGAGCAGGACCGTCGCGGGGACGCCGACCGGCCCGCCGACGGCGAGCGGGAACGGCGACCGGGCCGGCTGGAACCAGAGGAGCAGCTGCGTGTAGCTCATCCACACCGCCTCCTTCGGGCCGGGGATGAGCGCCCCGGCGCAGCCGGGGTCGGCGCAGTTCGGGTTCACGTCCGGGCAGGTGTCGCACGGCGTCGCCGGCACGCCGACCGGCTCGGTCAGCGGGATGATCGGCGGGAGCAGTTCCGCGTTCGACTTCGGCGTGATGGTCGGCTTGATCTCTTCCGCGCCCTTCTGGGCCGCCGGCATCGGCTTGGGCGGGGTCTGGGCGTGGACGCCGGAGAGGCCGGCCCCGACCGCGATCCCCACGGATGCCAGCCAGCGTCGGATGGATGTCCGCATAACCCTGCCCCCGAGCGACGGCCGAACCGACGGCGTTCGTGCCGGATGTCCTGACGGAGTGTCCCCGCGGGCGGCGGTCGGCCGACCCGCGTACACGTCACACATCGTCCGTTCGGCGCAACCATCTTGAGCGATACGGCCGCGAGAATCCGCGAACCCGGCAGAGTCGCCGCAGCTTGCCGGGGCGTGGGGGAGGATTAGGGGAGAGAGGTGAGTGGGAGGGACTTCATCGGGCAGCGGCTACGTTGTAGGGCGGGTCAAGGCTTTGCGCCGACCCGCCGGGGCCGCAACCACGCGGAGGATCGCCGAACGGCTGGGATCGCGACGGCGGGTCGGCGCAAAGCCTTGACCCGCCCTACAAGACGCTACACCCCGGCATACGACCCGTCGCGGACGACCGACCGCGCCCGCAGCACTTCGCCCAGGTCGAACAGCGCCCGCGTGATGAGCCGGCTGATCCGCGACGGCGACAGCTTCATGACCAGGCTGATCTCCCGCAGCCGCAGCTCCTCGCGGTAGTACAGCGTCACCGCGACCCGCTCCTTCTCCGGCAGGTTCTCGATGGCTTCGGTCAGGTGCTGCACCGCCTCCCACCGCTCGACCTCCGCCTCCGGCGGGGCCATCGTCTCGACCGGCCCCAACCCGTTCGGCTGAGCGGTTTGTTCCCACGACACCATTTTCACGAACCGGTCCGCGGCGAGCGTGTCGGTCACGTCGTCGATGCTCATCCCGGTCGCGGCGGACAGCGCCTCAATGGTGACGGGCGCGGGCAGGGACCGCTGCGCCTTCCGCACGAGCGAGACGCGCTCGAGCATGTGCTGCGGGAGCGGGCTGTTGCGGCGGAGTTCGTCGTAGATCGCGCCGCGGATGCGGAGGTACGCGAACGTCTTGAACTGCGCGTTGCGAGTCGGGTCGAACTTCCCGGCCGCCTCGACGAGGCCGAGGACGCCGGCGGACTCGAGGTTTTCCACGTCCACGCCCGGCGGCAGCTCGCCGACGAGCCGGCCGATGACGTGCTTGACCAGCGGCAGGTGCGAGATGATTAACTCGTCCCGGCGGGACTGGTCGGCGACTTGCTGGTACTTCTTAACGGCGTCGTGGTTGCTGCTCATGGGGGGCGAAGCTCTGGGGATGTCAGTCGTCGTAATTCTTCGGCCCGGTCGAGGCTTTGCGAGACCTTCTTGTTCCCTCCCCCCTTGGGGGGGAGGGTTAGGGAGGGGGGTAACCTCCCTTC
>NZ_JCABYM010000133.1:0-17821 GCF_059499385.1 Limnoglobus sp.
TCCCTCCACCACGCCCTTCCGATCTTGGCGGCGTGCGGCGACCGCGGGGGGGGCTCCACACGGCCTCTGAGATACGAGTACGACGGAGGCAGGCGACCCCCCTCCCTAACCCTCCCCCCCAAGGGGGGAGGGAACCAGAAGGGTCTCGCAGAGCCTCGACCCGACCGCCACAACCCGCCTGTCGAGTTACACCAGCTTCAGGACGTTCGCGAACAGGTCGCCGTCGTCGAACGGCTTCGTCAGGTACGCGTCCGCGCCCTGCTTCAGGCCCCAGAACTTGTCGCTGTCCTGGTTCTTGCTCGTCAGCAGCAGCACCTTGATGTTCTGGGTCGCGGCCGTCGTCTTCAACTGGCGGCAGACCTGGAACCCGTTCTTCTTCGGCATCACCACGTCGAGGACGACCAGCCGCGGCAGCTCCTTCGCGGCCTTCTCGATGGCCTCGTCGCCGTCGGCCGCGGTGATGACCCGGTAGCCCTTCTGGGCGAGCGCGTTCACCACCAGCCGCTGCTCGGTCGGGCTATCGTCCACCACCAAGATCGTGGTCGGCATGGGAGGCAACTCCTTCGATGAAAAAATCAATGGCCGGTTTTCGGCCGGTCGTTACGGCGTGAACCCCTCGACCCAACCCAGCGCCCGCTTCAACTCGCCGATGTACACGCCGCTCGTCTCGAGCCACTCGAGGGCCGGCTTGCGGCCGTGGAAGCACCCGCTGAGGAGTACGAAGTACCGCTCGAGCACCAGCGGCATGTCGCGGAGCACCCACATGCACTCCTGCAGCTTGCCGGCCCGCTCGGCCGTGTTCCCGCCGAACAGCCCGAGGAACCCCCGCTTCCCGGCCGACTGCCCGGCCACCTGGGCGGCGGTCAGGAACCGGCCGGCGGCGGCGAGCGAGTCGGCGATCGGCCGCGAGTACTTCTGCGGGTCCACGTGCGTGGCGATGAAGTCCGCCACCTGGTTGACCATGGCGGCCGCGATCCGCACCGCCCCGGCCGGGTCGCGGACGTGGGCCGGGTCTTCCAACGACGCCCGGCCGTGCTCCAACCGGCCGAGCAACTGCACCAGGATGACGTGCCACGTCCGGTCGTACTCCACGTCCGCCGGGTCGTCCACGGACTCGCCGTCCCACAGCGTCTTCGTCGCCCCGCGGGACTCGGCCGACAGCGGCAGGCCCGGAATCTGGTTCGGGTCGGCGTCGCTGCTGGTCAGGCTTTCCTTCGGCTTGGTCCGCGGCCCGAACAGGCTGAACCGGGCGTCGTCCTCGTACTTCGACATGACGGGTTCCTGCCGTTAAGGGGCCTTCTGGAGCGGGACGATCCGGCCCACGCTCGCGAGCAACTTCTGGGGATCGAACGGCTTGGTCAGGTACTCGACGGCCCCGGCCCACTGGCCGCGGAGCTTGTTGAAGAACCCGTCCTTGCCGGTCAGGAAGATGATCGGCACCTTGGACGTTTCCGCGTTCTGCCGCAGCATCTTGCACAGCTGGTAGCCGTCCAGCCCCGGCATGTTGATGTCGAGCAGGAACAGGTTCGGCGACCCGTGCTGGCGGATGCGTTCCGCCACCTCGTACCCGTCGGCCGCCTCGACGATCGTGTACCCGGCCGTGCCGAGCGTCACCGACACGAGCTTGCGGATGGTCGGGCTGTCGTCCACGATCATGACCGTCGGCTTGACGGCGAGCGCCGACCGCCGCTTCTCCTCGTCGGCGACCTTCCGCGTCGCCTCCCGGTGCTTGACGAGCCGGTTGACCTGCGCCCGCCAGTTCGGGTCGGCCGGGCGGCCCTTCACGGCCGTCTGCAGCGCCCGGATGCCCTCGTCCACGTACCCGAGGTTCAGGTACGAGACGCCGAGCTTGAACGCGTTCGCCGAACTCGGGTCGGCCTGGAGGTCGGCGTAAATCTTGTGCGCCGCCTGCTCGAGCAGCCGCCGGTCCGCGCCGGTGTGGACGTCGAACGCGGACGGGTTCTCGATGGTGACGACGGCCTTGCACCGCGGGCAGACGTGTTGGCTCTTGCCCGGCTCGCCCTGGTAGCCGCACAGGATGCACGCCCACTTCGGCGCGAGCTGCGCCTGGTAGTGGGCCAGCCCTTGCTTGGCCCGCTCGTTGTTCGGGTTGATGGCGAGGACGAACTGGAGCAGCTCGATCCCCTCGGCGGACGTGTCGGCGAGGCCGGCCCGCCACAGCCAGGCGGTCTCGTTCCGCGGGGCGAGGTCGGTGGCCTCGGCGAACCAGACCTTCGCCTGCCCGCGGTCGTTGGCCTTGGCGGCGGCCACGCCGGCCCGGCAGAGGGCGTCCGGCAGCCCGGCGGTGGCGTACTCGTTGCTCGGGTTGATGTCCAGCACGCGGCGGAGGCAGGCGAGCGACTCGCGGGGGTCCTCGGCCGTGTTCGCCAGCCACAGCCACGCGAGTTCGTTACCCGGCTCGAGGTCGGTGACCTGCCGGAGGAGCGTGCGGGTGCGGGCCTTGTCCCCGGCCCGGGCGGCGGCGATCCCGTCGCGGAGCAGGGAAACGGTTTCGACTGGTGCCATGTCGAGCGTCTCGATTCCGTCGGTGCAGAACGTGGGCAGTTGCCCCACAGAACAGGGAGACCTTTGTGGACTTTGGGACGGGTTGAGGTGGTTGTCAAATTTCTGACGGCCGCGCGATAGATTTTCAGCGCAGTCCGACGATGTGTTGAGCGAGAAACTGAGGGCCGGGGCTGAAAAGTTCGCCCAGGGCGCGGGAACTCTCAAGAAGTAGCGGCTCACGGCCGTCGCGCCGGCGAGCGTTACGGCGTAAGCGTGACATGTCTCGCATACGAGCGGAGACTAATACAAATTCTTGTGGAACCCAGAGCGGAAGCGACGGGGTGTGGCGACTGTCCCCACACCCCGTCGCTTCCGCTCTGGGTTCCACAAATCCGGCCGTTGCATCGGCCGGAAGTCGTGTCACCGCACCGCGCCGCCGTTGATGCGGATCGTCTGGCCGGTCACGAAGTTCGCCCCCGGCGACGCCAGCCACACGGCCGCCGACGCCAGGTCGTCCGGCAGGCCCCAGACCTGCTGCGGCGTCTCCCGGCGGACGCGGTCCTGCCACGCGGCCGACGCCGTCTCGCCCCAGGCCGTGCGAATCCACCCCGGCGCGAGGCAGTTCACCCGCACCTGCGGCGCGAGGCTCAGCGCCAAACTGCGCGTGAACGCCATCACCGCGCCCTTCACGGCCGCGAACAGTTGGCCGCTGTCGCCGTCCATGCCGCGGTCGGCCTGGTCCCAGCCCATCGTCAGGATGACGCCGCGGCCGGCCAGCTTCATCTTCTCGCCGACGGCGCGGGACAGCCGCATGGTCGATTTCAGATCGACGGCCAGCAGCTGGTCCAGCTTCTCGTCGAAGCTCAACTTCCCGCCCTCGCCGGTGAGCGTGTCCGCGCCGGCGTTGCAGACGAGCACGCCGAGGCCGTCGCCGAGCACGTCCCACGACTGCTTCGCCAACCGGTCCACCTCGGCCGGGTCGCGGAGGTCGGCCAGCACGGCGCGGCAGTCGTGGCCGTAGGCGCGGAGTTGGTGCGCGACCGTCTCGGCGGTTTCCTTCGACCGGTAGCCGTGGACGATGAGGTCCGCCCCGCGCTCGGCGAACGCGGTAGCGACGGCCCGGCCGATGCCGCTGGTCGAACCAGTGACCAACACCCGCACCCCGGCGAACAGGCTACGTTCCGCCGCCTCGGTGAAGTGCGGGATCCGCACCGCGTCGCGCTCGGCCTGGGGCCGCTCGGCGAGCAGGTCCGCGACCGTCCGCCGCAGGACCGGGTGGACCAGGTCCGGGGCCACGTCCGCCAGCGGCTTCAGGACGAACGACCGCTCGTGCATCCGCGGGTGCGGCAGGATGAGTTCCGGGGAATCCCAGATTTGGTCGCCGTAGACGAGCAGGTCGAGGTCGAGCGTCCGCGGGGCGTACACGCCGGCCTGCCGGACGGCCGGGCGGCGGCGGCCGAGCTGGTGCTCGATCTCCAACAGGATGCGGAGGACGGCCTGCGGCGGCAGGTCGGTCTCGATGACGGCGACGGCGTTCAGGTACGTCTGCGCGTCCGGCGAGCTGTCCTGCGGCGGCGCTTCGTAGTACGGCGACACGGCCGCGACGCGGACGTTCGGCTCGACCCGCAGCCGCCGGACGGCCGCGTCCAGGTAGCCCCGCCGGTCGCCGAGGTTGCTGCCGAGGGCGATGGGGATGAGTGGCATGGCGGCCCTTCGCGGTCAGAAGTCGGAGGTCAGAAGTCGGAGGTCAGAGGTCAGAAAAGACCTCGTACCGAGGGCGATAAAAAAACACCGCGAGGAGCCAGTCCTGGCGGTGTCGTGCGGGTTCCGGCCGGGCCGGTTACTTCTTCGCGGCGGCGTCGGCGGGGGCCGCGGCGTCGCCCTCGGCCGCTTCCTTCTTCGGCTTCTTCTTCAGCGCGACCTTCACCACGCGGGTCTTCGGCAGGCCGAACGGGCTGGTCCCGTCCTGCCACTTGCCGTCTTCCATCATTTTCAGGATGCGCTCGGACCGCTTCATCACGCACCGGACGCGGGACATGCCGCCCTTCCGCTTCAGGCTCTTGTCGATGGACATGGCTCAACCAGATGTTCGGGAGTTTCGGGAGGTCAGGTCGTCCTGACGGAACAGCTATGCTAGGGCGCGGGTCAGGCGTGGCAAGCCGGGGCGTTCAAACCCTGGGACCGCGGGCGTCCCGCCCGCCCACCTTCCCGGCCACGGGGATCCGCCTTACGTGGCGGGGAGCGAAGCGGGCGGGACGCCCGCGGTCCCAGGGGCGGTCGGCGTCACTTCCACCCGAACCCGGCCTTCGCCAGCTCGGCGTGCAGCGCGTCGAGGTCCAGCACGCGATACCCCAGGCCGTTCGCGAACGTGTACAGCAGCCGGCCGCCGTCCGGGCTGAACTCGACCGACCGCACCGCCTCGCCCAGGTTCGACAGCGCGAACAGTTGCCGCCACCCGCCGGCCGTCCGGGCGAACAGCTTCACCGACCGGTCGGCCGACCCGGTCGCGAGGTAGCCGTCGGACAGGGCCACGGCCGTCACCGCGTCCGCGTGCGGGGCGATCACGTCCTCTTCCACCCGGTCCGGTAGCCGGAGCGTGCGGACCTTGCCGGCGTACGTCCCGGCCACGACGAGCTTCTCGTCCCGGCTCAGGGCGATGCCCGTCACCGGGCCGTGCTTCGCCGCCAGGTAGCGGGTCGGACTCTTCGACCCCGGCGCGTAGGCGACGATGCTGCCGGCCCGCGACCCGGCCACGACGACCGAATCCCCGGCCGCCGCGGCCTGAATCCCGGCCGCGCCGAGCAGCTGGTCCTGCAAGTCGTTCGACCACCCGTCGGTGACCTTCCCGGTCGCCGCGTCCCGGCACTCGTGGTACACCGAATCGCGGACGACCCACAACTTGTCCCCGCGGGGCGTGAACCGCGGCAGCGCCGCGGCCGCCACGGCCAGCGTCCCGTGCGCCGTCGGCCGGGCCGCCGACCAGACGTGAACGTCCGAACACTCGGTCGTCACGGCCACGCGGTCGCCGTGCGTCGTCAGCCCGAACTTGCTCGCCTGCCGCGTCGGGTACGCCGCGGCCAGGGGGTAGTCCTGGGCGTCCGCCCCGTGGGCGAGGGAAACCGTCACCCGTTGCAGGGGGTCCTGGTCGTGCTCCTCCGGGCGGGCGACGAGCGCCGCCACCCCGCGGCCGTCGGTGGTGAACGCCGCCGCCCGGACGGGGCCGGCCGCGCGGACCGGGTGCTGCTGGCGGTCGAAGCCCCGCAGCTCGAAGCAGAGCGTCCCCTCGGCCGTGCCGACGTAGGCCGTCCGGCCGTCCGGGGACAGGGTCAGCGACATCATCCCCTCGCCGGGGATCGGGGCGGCCCCCGCGAGCCGGCCGGTGGCCACGTCCCACACCTTCAGCGTGTGGTCGGCCGCCGCGTCCGACAGCGAGATCAGCGCCCCGCCGGACGGGTGCAGGGCCAGGTGGTCGATCCCGTTGCGGTGGGCGGCGGCCTTCAGCACCGGGTCGATCATCGACATCGTCACCTTGCGGGTGGCGGCGTCGACGACGTGAACGTGCTCCGCGGCCGCGACCGCCAGCCAGTTCCCGGCCGGGTGGAACCGCAGCCGGTGGATGCCGTTGGGGAGGGTCACCGGCGGGCCGAGCGGCCGCAGCGTCGTCGCGTCCAGCACGAACAGCCGGTCCGCCACGCCGGCGTACAGCTCGTCCCGCGTCGGGTGGAGGGCGATGGCCCCGCAGTGGAACTCGGCCGGGTAACTCGCCGGCGGGCCGTCGCGGTCGAGGTCCCACCGGAAGACGCCGCCGTCCCACTTCGCCAGCGTGTACGCCGTCCGCCCGTCCCGGCCGACGACGAGGTCCGCGACCTCCCGGCCGACCGTCCACGTCCGGGCCGGGTGTTCCGTGTCCTGCGTCAAGTCCCAGTAGAAGAGGTGGCCGCTCTTCGTCGCCGCGAACAGGCCGTACCCGTCCGGGGTGTACGCGAGGTGCGGGAGAACCTCCGGCGTCTTCTTCCCGGTCTTCGGGTGGGTGACGTTGTGCGATGGCATCATCAGCACCCGCGTCTCTTGGCCCGTGCGAGCGTCGAACAGGCGGATCGGGATGGGCGTCACCCACGCGAACGGCCGGAAGTCGCCGACGGCCAGCTGCGCCCCGTCGGCCGTGACCGCGACCGCCCCGACCTTGTGCCCGGTCGTCACCGGCGGCCGCTCGCGGAAGTCGAGGGCCGTCAGCGCGGCCACGGCGTCGGTCCGCAGGTCGGCGATCATTTCGGCGTCCGGCCGGAGCTTGCCGAACGCCTTCAGGTCGTCCTCCGTCTCCCACGACCAGCCGGGCTTCCGGTCGAGCGGCCGCTGGCGAATCCGGGCGATGGCCGCGACCTGCTCCTTCGCCCGGACGATGTCGGCCTTCGCCTGCTGCTCGTTCGTGTAGGCGTGCTCGGCCTTCTGCCAGAGGGCGACGGCGACCAGCCCGAACCCGCCGAGGACGAGCGTGAGCGGCACCAGCACCCACGCGAGGGCGTGCATCGGCTTCCGCCGCGCCCACAGGACCAGCCGCTCCGGCGGCGGCGTCCGGCGGGCGTGGATCGGCTGGCCGTCCAGCCACCGGCGGAGTTCGTCCGCCAGGTCCGTCCCGGTCGCGTACCGGCGGTGCGGCTCCTTCGCCAGGCACTTCTGGATGATGGTTTCGAGGTCGCGGGAGCTGCCGGACATCACGCTCCGCAAGGACGGCGGGTCCGCGTTCACGACCTGGTGAATGACCGACGGCGGGGTGTCCCCCTCGAACGGCCGCCGCCCAGTGAGGCATTCGTAGAGCATGACGCCCAGCGCCCACACGTCCGCCGCGGGGCTGACGAACTTCGCCTGCCCGTTCGCCTGCTCCGGGGCCATGTAGTACGGCGTGCCCATCTGCAGGTCGGTGACGGTCAGGTTCGAGTCGAGCCGCTTCGCGAGGCCGAAGTCCGTGACCTTGGGTTCGCCGTCGGCGTCGAACAGGACGTTGCTCGGCTTCAGGTCGCGGTGGACGATGTTCTGCTCGTGCGCCGCCCCGGTCCCGCGGGCGAGCTTCTCGATCAGCTCGACGGCGTCGCGGACCGGCAGCCGCTTCTTCTGGTGAAGCCGCTGCGCGAGGCTGCCGCCGGGGAGGAGTTCGAGGACGAGGTACGGGACGGCGTGCGTCTCGCCGAAGTCGAACACCTGCGCGACGTGCGGGTGCTGGACGGCGGCCATGACCTCCGCCTCGGCGAAGAACCGGGCGAGGACCATCGGGCTGCGGTTGATCGGGCCGAGGACGGTCTTGACCGCGACCTCGCGGTTGAGGGCGGTTTGCCGGGCCTTGTAGACGATGCCCATGCCGCCGCGGCCGAGGACGCCGAGGACGGTGCAGTCCGGCAGCTGCGGGTAGGACTCGACCGTGTCGAAGTCTTGGGTGTCGGCGAGGTGCGCGTCGGCCCGGGCGAGGCCGATCGTCGAACGGAGCCGCGTGTCGGCCGTTCGGGAGCGTTCCGGGGCGAGGTCGTTAACGTCGCTGGTGCCGTGGTCCGGCATGGTCTGGGCAATCCGGGGGCGAAACACCCCAACTTAGCACACCGGCACGACCGTTACCACCCGCATTTATCGTCGAACGGCGGATCGCGGGCGACCCGATTGGTCGCCCGCGAACCGGTCGTCCAGTCGTTTAGTACCGGGCCTCGATCCCGAACCGGACCGCGTGCAGCGACACGCCGGTCTCCCGCGGGGTGAACGCCGGCAGCGCCGGCCCCGTCACGCCGCCGGTCCGCGGCGGGATTTGCGACGGGTTCACCCGCAGGTCGATCTGCTCGCCGGCCCGCACCACGTTGCTCAGGTGCATGAAGTCGTACCCCACGTACGTCCGCACCCGCGGCGTCAGTTGGCAGCCGACCTTCAGCCCGACCCACGGCATCACCGCGAACTCGTCGCGCTCGTACCGGCCGATGTTCGACGGCTGCGTCAGCAGGCCGCCGGGGAACGTCTGCGCGGTTCCGCCGGGCGTCGTGATCGTCGTGCTGCCGTCGATGTCGATGATCTGGTGGTTCACGCCGAGCGCCACCCCGGCCCGCGCCCCGACGTACCAGTGGCTGTACCGCCGCTCCGTCGAGACGCCGAGGTTCACGCCGTGGAAGTTGTTCGACGTGCGGAAGTTGTCCCGGACGAGGAACCGCGTCCCGGCCGGCACGTTCGTCTGGCCCGGCAGCGAGGTCAGGTCTTCCACGATGTTGATCTCGTCCCGCAGGTTCAAGTACGTGTACCCGAGCAAGAGGTCGAACCGGCCGCACGGGCTGCAACAGAGGTTCTTCACGAAGTTCGGCCCGCCGCCGATGAACCGGGACCGGCTGTCCACGGTCACGCTGCCGGCGAGGATGCCGGGGAACGACACGAGTTCCGTGTCCGGCAGGCCGGTGGCCGTGTTCGTGAACGGCCGGGTGATGATCGAGTTGCCGGTCGGATCGCCGGCCGTGAACCGGTCGCGGCTCTCGCCGAGGAAGAAGAAGTTCCCCTCGATGCCGCACTTGTTGCATTGGTCGAGCCACAGGCCGGCGTTCAGGTAGAACCCGCTGCGGCCGTCGTCGTTCAGGTCGCCGGTCGGGAAAAGAACCCGCGTGCCCGGGCCGCCGATCGTGCCGGCGACGGCGCGGGGCGTGCCGGCCGGGGCCGACGTGACGAGCGGCGGCGTTCGCTGGCCGGTCGTGCTGCCGTACCAGTACCCGGCGTCGATCCAGAACCGGCCGGGCGGGCCGCACGGGTCGCAGCAGAGGTGGTTCGTCGGCGTCGGGCAGCTCTCCGGGCACGGCGTCGTGAGGCCGCTGATGCCGCCGTCGGTGAGCAGGTTCGTGTGCGGCGTGGTCGGGGCCGCGGCCGCCGGCTTCGCCGCGGGCGTCGCCGGCGGCGTGGCCTTATCGACCGGCGTGGCCAGCGGCTTCGGCGCGGCCGGCGTTGCCGGGGCCGCGGGCTTCGCCGCGGGCTTCGGCGGTTCCGCCCGGACGGCCACCGGCGTGCCGGCCGGGGTCACGGCCGGCAGGGTGCGGACGGGGGGCGTCACCACGACGGTCGTGGACACCGGCGTGCGGTCGGGGAACAAGAGGCGGCCCAGCTTCGTCGAGCGGACCTGCGGGGCCGATGTCGTGGTCGGCGTGGGGGTGGCGACGGGCGCTTGCTGGGCGGACAGCACGCCGGCCGCCCCGACACAAGCCGCCACGCCGCCGAGAAACCGGGTGAGCATGGGGGGATTCCTTCCCTACGGGCTTCACGGGTGCATCCGGCCTCCGCCGGACTACGGGGCAACACCCGCGGAATGTCTCCATCCCGTACAGGTCTCGTATCGGTCCCACACGAACCCACCCTCTTCCCCGGCAATACTGCGCCTCCGTAAATTTACACTTCGGGCCACTTTAACCACGCTTCCCCGTTCAACCGGAACAACCGGCCGGTTTTTCGGACACGCGGGATGTTAAACTGGGGCAATTTTGTTGATTTTGACTTGAATACTGCCAAAGGCAGTTTGCACAATAAGAGACTTGAGTGATCGGGCGAAATTTTCTCACTCTAGAGGAAATGCGAACGTTCTCTTAACTCGGCTTTCCGACGAGCCGCGGATTTGGTGTGATCGTCACCCGCCAGGACCATCACCCGCAGAAGTCGCCTGCTCCGCCGATACGGATGTCCGTCGTTGCCGAGCCGCCATCCCCCAGCAAGAGGCGCGAAATTATGGCGTTGACCGCGAAAGCCCTACTGCAACGGCAGACACGGAAGTTGTTGCGGACCGCGACCCTCCGATTCGACACCCTCGAAGACCGCTCCACCCCGGCCGTCACCGGCCTCGTGTTCCAGGACTTTAACGCCAACGGCTCGTTCGACACCGCCGGGGCGGTCGCGAACAGCGGCGTCGGGTCCACGCCCACGGCCGTGGACATCGGCGTCGCGGGCGTGACCGTCACCGCGTACGACGCCGCCAACGCCGTCGTCGGCACGACGACGACCGCCGCGAACGGCACGTACACCCTCGACACCGGCGCGGCCGGCCCGCTCCGGGTCGAGTTCACCGGGCTGCCGGCCGGCGTGTTCTTCGGCCCGAGCGGGACCAGCTCCAACTCGGCCGTGCAGTTCGTGGACGCGGCCGCCGGGAACGTGAACCTGTCGCTCGTCCGCCCGGAAGACATCAGCGTCAACGACCCGAAGGTCGTCACCAACACCTACGTGTTCGCCGGCGGCACGAGCCGGGACGCGAACGCCGGCGCGGGCGTGATCGTCGAGTTCTCGTACTCGTCCGGGTCCGCGAGCGGCGACCCGAACCTCGACAACTACACGCGGCCGACCGCCCACGACCTCCGCGTCCGGCAGGACAACGTCGGCACGACGTGGGGCCTCGCCTACGACTCGTCGCGGGGGAAGCTGTACGCCGCCGCGTTCATGAAGCGGCACAGCGGGTTCGGCCCCGGCGGCCCCGGCGCGATCTACACGTCCGGCCTCACCGGCTCGACGGCGACTCTGTACGCGGACCTCAACAGCATCTACCCGAACAGCCCGGCCGGGAACCTCGCCGACGTGTTCCGCGACCAGGCGAACAACCCGGTCTCGTTCCTGCGGACCTACACGGACGAGGACTCGTGGGCGCGGGACGGCCTCGTCCGGTTCACGGACGTGAACGGCGTCACCCGCGACCTCGGGTGGGACACGGTCGGCAAGATTTCCCTCGGCGGCCTCGACACGAACGCCGACAACTCGCGGATGTACACCGTCGCCCTCGGCGACCGGCGGCTCTACTCCGTGCCGACGAGCGGGCTGTTGAACACGAGCACGGTCAACCGGTTCGACCTGCCGATCCCGGCGACCGTCACCGGCCGCACGGCGGCGAACCCGCTCGGCGACCTGCGGCCGTTCGCCGTCGAGTACCACCGCGGCCTCGTGTACGTCGGGGCGGTGAACTCGGCCGAGGCGACGCAGGACCGCAACGACCTCAAGGCTTACGTCTTCGCGTTCGACCCGAGCCGCGGCGTGTTCGTGAACGCCGCCCGGCAAACGACGACGACGGAAGCGGTGCTGGAAATCGACCTGAACTACGACCGCGGCCACATCCACATGGGCGGGGAGCAGAACGGCAACTTCCCGACCGGGATCGCCCCGCCCGACCCGGCCGAGTGGAACCCGTGGTCGCCGACGATCCGGTTCATCGCCCAGCAGCCGGAGGCGATCGGCCGGTCCGACTACCCGCAGCCGTGGCTGACCGGGCTGTCGTTCGACAACCAGGGGAACGTCGTCCTCGGCATCCGCGACCGGGCCGGCGACCAGTTCGGCCGGCTCACGGCCGAAGACCCGCTCAACCCGAACGCCTTCAACTTCTTCGGCATGACGGCCGGGGACACGCTCCGGGCGTTCATCAACGCCCCGTTCAACCTCGACGCCGTGCAGGCGAACCCGCTCCAGCCGCTGGCCGGGTGGACGCTCGAGTCGAACGGCCGCGGCCCGGCCGGGCAGGGCGGCGCGCCGCAGAACACCGGCCAGGGGCCGGGCGGCGGCGAGTTCTACTACCAGGACGACCTGCCCCGCGACCCGACCCAGCGGCCGGTCGGCGTGGCGACCGAGCACGACGAGGTCACCGTCGGCGGCGTGCTGCAGGTGCCGGGCACGAACGTCCTGCTGTCCACCGCGTTCGACCCGGTGCGGATCGCCGGCCGGGTGAACACCGGCGGCGTCCGGTGGTTCGACAACGCGACCGGCGAGACGACGAAGCAGTACGAACTCTACTTCACCCCGTTCGCGGCCGGGGCCGGGACGTTCGCGAAGGCCAACGGCGTCGGCGACCTCGTCGCCATCTCCGGCCCGCCGCCGGTCGAGATCGGCAACTACGTCTGGAACGACGCGAACAAGAACGGCGTCCAGGACGCCGGCGAGCAGGCCGCGGCCGGCGTGCAGCTGACGTTGTTCGCCGCCGGCGGGGACGGCTCCCTCGGCACGGCCGACGACATAGCGCTCGGCACCGCCACGACCGACGCGACCGGGAACTACTACTTCTCGTCCGTCGCCGGCCCGACGACGGCCAGCCGCGTCATGGGCCTGAACCTGACGCCGAACACGAAGTACGAGCTGCGGCTGGCGCTCGGCCAGTCCGCGCTCAACCGCAAGCAGGCGACGGTGGCGTTCGCGACCGGCAGTTCCATCGACTCGAACGCCGTCACCGCCGGCGGGAACCTCGTCGTCAGCGTGACGACCGGCACGGCCGGGGAGGCGAACCACACGTTCGACATCGGCCTCGTGGACGTGCCGCTCGTGTCCGTCGGCAACTTCGTCTGGAACGACGCGAACAACAACGGCGTCTTCGACCCGACCGAAGTGGGCATCGGCGGCGTGACGGTGAACCTGTACGCGGCGAACGGGACGACGCTCCTCGGCACGCGGCAGACGACCGCTGCCGGCGGCTACCAGTTCGACGACCTCGCCCCCGGCGGGTACGTCCTCGAAATCGTGCCCCCGGCCGGGTTCGCGTCCAGCACCGGGAAGAACGGGTCCACCACCGGGCCGTTCGAGCCGGGCGTGGTCGGCAACCTCGACAACCAGGACCACGGCACCGCCCAGGCGAACGGCACGATCCGCGCCGCCCTCGTCACCCTCGCCGCCCCCGGCGACGCGGCCAACCCGGACACGAACGGGAAGGGGCCGAACAACGCGAACTTCGCCATCGACTTCGGCCTCTTCCGGCCGCAGGCGGTCGGCAACTTCGTGTGGAACGACGCGAACAACAACGGGAAACTCGACGGCGCGGAGAAGGGCATCGGCGGCGTGCCGGTCGATCTGCTCGACGCGGCCGGCGGCGTGATCGGCAGCACGACGACGGACGGGAACGGGAACTACCTGTTCACGAACCTCGCGCCGGGCACGTACACGGTCCGCATCACCGCCCCGGCCGGGTTCCGCAGCAGTACGGGCACGAACGGCAGTGGCAGCGGCCCCTACGAGCCGGGCGTGACCGGGAACCAGGACAACGAGGACCACGGGACGACCGCCGGCGCGTTCGTCTCCACCGCGCCGTTCGTGCTCGGCGCGCCGGGGACGAACCCGGACGACACCGGGTTCGCCAACCTGCGGCAGGACTTCGGCCTGTTCCGCCCGCTGGCGCTCGGCGACTTCGTCTGGGAGGACGCGAACAACAACGGCGTCTTCGACACCGCCGAGCTGCCGCTCGCCGGCGTGGCGGTGGCGCTGGTCGATGCGTCCGGGGCGGTCGTCGCGACGACCGCGACCACCGGTAGCGGCGGCTACCTGTTCACGAACCTCACGCCCGGATCGTACACCGTCCGGGTGACGCCGCCGGCCGGGTACGTCAGCAGCACCGGGACGCCGAACAGTGCGACCGGCCCGTTCGAGCCGGCCCCGCAGACGGACGTGAACAACTCCGACCACGGCACGCTCGGCAAGAACGGGTTCGTGCAGTCGGTCGTCGCGCTGTCCCCGGCCGGCAACCCGGACGACGGCGGGTTCGCCAACCTCCGCCAGGACTTCGGGTTCTTCCGCCCGCTGGCGATCGGCAACTTCGTGTGGAACGACGCGAACAACAACGGGAAGCACGACGCCGGCGAGCCGGGCATCCCCGGCGTGCCGGTCCAGTTGCTCGACGCGGCCGGGAACGTCCTCGGCAACGCCGGCACGGACGCGAACGGCGGCTACCTGTTCACCGGCCTCACCCCCGGCACGTTCTCGGTGCGGATCACCGCCCCGGCCGGGTTCCGCAGCAGCACCGGGACGAACGGCCGCGCCAGCGGGCCGTATGAACCCGGCGTCACCGGCGACCAGAACAACGAGGACCACGGCACGGCCGCCGGGGCGTTCGTGACCACCGCCCCGTTCGCGCTGCTCGCCCCCGGCGCGAACCCGGACGAGAACGGCCTCGCGAACCTCCGCCAGGACTTCGGCCTGTTCCGGCCGCTGAGCCTGGGCGACTTCGTGTGGGAGGACGCGAACAATAACGGCGTCTTCGACACCGGCGAGCTGCCGCTGGACGGCGTGGCGGTCGCACTCGTCGATGCGGGCGGCGCGACGGTCGCCACCACCTCGACGGTCGGCGGGGCGTACCTGTTCACGAACCTGATTCCGGGCACGTACGCCGTCCGCGTCACCACGCCGGCCGGGTACGTCAGCAGCACGGGGACGAACGGCAGCCCGACCGGCCCGTTCGAGCCGGCTCCGCAGACGGACGCGAACAACACCGACCACGGCACGACCGCCGGCGGGGTCGCGCAGTCCGTCGTCGCGCTCTCGCAATCCGGCAACCCGGACGACGGCGGGTTCGCGAACCTGCGGCAGGACTTCGGGTTCTACCGCCCGCTGGCCGTCGGCAACTTCGTGTGGAACGACGCGAACAACGACGGGAAGCTAGACGCCGGCGAGGCCGGGCTGCCCGGCGTGGCCGTGCAACTGCTCGACGCCGCCGGCGGGGTCGTCGGGACCACCGCGACGGACGGGAACGGGAACTACCTGTTCACGAACCTCGCGCCGGGCACGTACACGGTCCGCATCACCGCCCCGGCCGGGTTCCGCACCAGCACCGGCGCGAACGGCCGCGCGACCGGCCCCTACGAGCCGGGCGTGACCGGGAACCAGGACAACGAGGACCACGGCACGGCCGCCGGCGCGTTCGTCCAGGCCGCGCCGGTCGCGCTGCTCGCGGCGGGGGCCAACCCGGACGAGAACGGCCTCGCGAACCTGCGGCAAGACTTCGGCCTGTTCCGGCCGCTGGCCGTCGGCAACCTCGTGTGGCTGGACGCGAACAACAACGGCGTCTTCGACCCGACCGAGAAGGGCATCGCCGGCATCCCGGTCCGGCTACGGGACGCGAACCTCAACCTCGTCGCCGCCGCCACGACGGACGCGAACGGGAACTACCTGTTCACCGACCTGTCGCCGGGCGGCTACCTCGTCGAGATCGACCGGCCCCAGGGGCTGAACCCGAACCTCACCAGCTCCACCGGCGCGCAGGCCGAGACGGGGCCGTATGAGACGGTCCCCGGCGGGCTGCTGCCGCCGAACGGCAACGACAACGAGGACAAGGGGAACACCCAGCCCGGCGGGCTGGTCATCTCCGCCCGCGCGATCACGCTGTTCTCGTTCGGGGCGAACCCGGACGCCGGCGGCGCGGCGAACCTCCGGCAGGACTTCGGCCTGACGACGGCGGACCGCACGGTCCCGCCGCCGCCGCCGGTCGAGCCGCCGCCCCCACCGCCGCCGCCGGTCGAGCCGCCGCCGCCGCCCCCGCCCCCGCTGCCGGCGCAGGTGTCCGGGTACGTCTACCGCGACACGTTCCAGGCGAACGGCGTCCGGCAGCTGGCGAACGGCGAGGCCGGCATCTCGAACACGACCGTCACGCTGTTCAGCAACGGCACCGCGATCGCCAGCACGCGGACGGACGCGAACGGGTTCTACCAGTTCACGAACTTGGCGGCCGGGGCGTACACGATCGTCGAGACGCAGCCGCCGGCGTGGATCGACGGCCTCGACACGGTCGGCAGCCTCGGCGGGACGCACCCGGCCAACGACGTGCTGACCGTCGTGCTGCAACCCGGCGATTCGGGCGTCGAGTACAACTTCGGCGAGGTGCTGCCGGCGACGATCCCGCCGTCCCCGCCGCCGCCGGTCTCCCCGCCGCCGCCCGGCGGGCCGTCGAAGGGGAACTTCCTCGGCTCGTCGCCGAACGGCGGGACGACCTCGCCGCCGAGCGCGTCGCCGCCGGTCGTCGTCGGGTCGCGGAACCCGTCGTTCAGCCGGCCGATCAACACGGCCCTGCCGACGACGGTGGTGACCGCCGGCGGGGCCGGCAGCCTGCCGGAAGTCCGGGTGTTCGACTACTCGTCCGGCAGCGAGCGGTTCCGCATCCAGGTGTACGAGAACAGCTTCCTCGGCGGCGTCCGGGTGGCCACCGCGGACGTGAACGACGACGGCGTGGACGACGTGATTACCGGGTCCGGGATCGGCGGCGGCCCCCGCATCCGCGTGTTCGACGGGGCCACCGGCCGGGTGCTGTTCGACTTCTTCGCGTTCGAGTCCACGTTCCGCGGCGGCGTCTTCGTCGCCGGCGGGGACGTGAACGGGGACGGGTTCGACGACGTCGTCGTCGGGGCGGAGGTCGGCGGCGGCCCCCGCATCTCGACGTTCAGCGGCAAGGACGGGTCGGTGCTAAACAACTTCTTCGCGTTCGACTCGAAGCAGCGGGGCGGGACGCGGGTGGCGGTGGCCGACTTCAACGGCGACGGGTTGGGCGACATCGTCGCCTCGACCGGCAAGGGCGTGCCGACGCGGATCAAGGTCATCAACGGCGCGAACGTGACGAACACGCTCCAGGAGTACGCCCCGTACGAGGCGCGGTTCACCGGCGGGGTGACGATCGCGGCCGGGGACGTGAACGGCGACGGCACGCCGGACGTGATCGCCGGGGCGGAGACCGGCGGCGGCCCGCGGGTGGTGACGTTCGACGGCAGGACGCAGCAGCCAATCCTGAGCTACTTCGCGTTCGAGTCCACGTTCACCGGCGGCATTCGCGTGGCGACGCAGGACGTGAACGCGGACGGCCGGGTGGACATCGTCGTCGGGACCGGCCCCGGCCGGCCGGCGGAGACGAAGATCTTCAGCGGGAACGGGCTGACCGTCCTCGACGACTTCTTCCCGGTGGACACGAACGGCGGCATCTACGTCGGCTAAGTCGAGACGCAGCTCCGCGAAGCCCACGCACGGTCGTGCGTGGGCTTTCGTGTTTCCCCACCGTACCGGGTACTGAGTACCCGGTACTCAGTACCCGGTACGGCAATCGGCCGTAGAATCTCTTTCGCTTCCCGAACCTCTCACGGAGTCCGTCCATGCTCGACCGCCGTTCCTTCCTCCACCTCACCGGCGTCGGGGCGCTCGCCGCCGTCGCGCCGAAGCTCGTCGCCGCCGACTCGAAGGACGACCTCTTCCGCATCTCGCTGGCCCAGTGGTCGCTGCACCGGGCGTACCAGCAGAAGAAGCTCGACGCGCTCAAGTTCGCGGAGACGACGAAGAAGGAGTACGACATCGCGGCCGTCGAGTACGTCAACCAGTTCTACAAGGACAAGAAGAAGGACGACGCCTACCTGACGGACCTGAAGAAGGTCGCGGACGACAACGGCGTCACGAGCGTCCTCATCATGTGCGACGGCGAGGGGAACCTCGGCGACCCGGACGAGAAGAAGCGGGCGACGGCCGTGAGCAACCACCTGCGGTGGCTGGAGTGGGCGAAGGTCCTCGGCTGCCACAGCATCCGGGTGAACGCGGCCAGCGACTGGAAGAAGGGGTT
>NZ_JCABYM010000134.1:0-17044 GCF_059499385.1 Limnoglobus sp.
AGGGAACTCACCCCCCTCCCTAACCCTCCCCCCCAAGGGGGGAGGGAACAAAACCACGAACCCCGGCCACCCACCCATTCAGCCTGGAAAGTCTACTACGGGTCGCGCAACCAAAGCACGACGGGGAAATCGGCAAACGGCTCGGCAACCGGAACGTTGTCGGTGAACGCCCGCGTCGCGCCGGTGAAGGCACACCGCCAGTTGCCGGGCGGGACTGACAATCGGGTGTCACCCCAACCCTCGTCGAGGCGGGCCGTCAGCCGCGGGACGACGACGACCGCCGCCCGGCCGCCGCGGACGCGGGCGAACGCGACGACGTGATCCGCCGCACTTCCTTCGGCGACCAGCGGTTGATATTCACCTTCGGAGAACAATCCGGGGTTGTCCCGCCGCGCGACCAGCGCCCGGTGCGTGACGAACAGCTTGATCCGGCCGTCCGCCATGTTCCCGGTCAAGTCGCGGGCGTTGGCGGCCTGGACCTCGGCGAGCAGCTTCCGGCGACAGTCGTAGTCCACCGGCCGGCGGTTGTCCGGGTCCACGAGGCTGAAGTCCCACAGCTCCGTCCCCTGGTACGTGTCCGGCGCGCCAGGGGCGGTCAGCTTCAGGAGCGTCTGTGCGAGCGAGTTCACCAACCCGAAGCGGGCGACCTTCTCCTGGAACGGCCGGAACTCGGCGAGGAACTCGGCGTTCCCGTCGCGGTCCAGCACCTTCGCGATAAACTCCTTCACGGCCGCGTCGTACTCGGTGTTCGGGTTCACCCAGCTCGACCGCACCTTCGCCTCGTGCAGCGCCTTGAAGGCGTAAGCCTGGATGCGCGCCACGAACGCCGCGTACTCGGAATCCGAACACGGTTCCAGCGGCCATGCGCCGACGAGCGTTTGGTACAGGAGGTACTCCTCGTTCGGGTCCGGGGCCGGGCCGTCCTCGAACGTCTGCTTGTGCCGGGCGTTCAGCGCCGCCCACTGCCGCACGGCCCGGCCCCACTCGTCCGGCAGTTCCGTCAGCACGTTCAGCCGCGCCCGCACGTCCTCGCTCCGCTTCGTGTCGTGCGTGGACAGCGGCGACAGCGCGTGCGGCCACTTCGCCGCGCGGTCCGCGTTGAACCGGTGGAACGCCTCGACGGACGTGCCGAACCGGCCGGGGTCGCCGCCGACCTCGTTCAGCGAGACGAGCCGGTTGAACCGGTAGAACAGCGTGTCCTCCAGCCCCTTCGCCATGACCGGGCTGGTCACCTGCTGGAACTTTCCGACGAACCGCCGCTGCTCCGCCTTGTCGTCGTCGGTCGCGCCGTCGGGATATTCCAGCAACAGCATCCGGCGGATGAAGTCGAACAGGGGCCGGCCGGTGAGCGGGTTGCGGGTCGTGGCCCGACGGACGGCGAGGCCGATCATGGCGCGGTCGGTGTCGTGGACGGCGTCCGCGATGTACGACCGGTAGACCGGGAAGCTGGCGATCACCTCCCGCAGCGCGTCCCGGAGGCTGTTGAGGGTGAAGTCCCGCGACCGCCGCCCCTTCTGCGCCAGCCGGTCGAGCTGCCGGGCGAGGGTGTGCAGTTCGCTGGCCAGGGCCGTCTGAAGGATAAGCCGCTTGCACCGGTAGACCATCTCCTTGAACCGGACCGACTCGTCCGTCCACTCGCGGTACAGTTGCGAGAACGCGGCCTCGGCCGTGCGGTCCACGAACAGGCCGTTCACCACGTTCAGGAACTCGTACCCGCTCGTGCCGTGGACCGGCCAGTCGTCCGGCAGCGGCTCGGTCGCGCCGAGGATTTTCTCCGCGACGGCGTACAGCGGCTTCCCGCCGCCGTCGAGGACCGCGTCGATCCCCTGCCCCACCTCGTCCGCGACCGCCTTCCAGTCGCCGTCGAACCCCTGCCGCGCGAGGTGGCAGAGGTAGCTCTTTTGCAACCGGCGGAAGTACTGCTTCGGGTCGAACAGGCCGTCCGGGTGGTCGATCCGCACGCCGTCGATCTTGCCTTCGGTCAGCAGCCGGAACACGAGGTCGTGGGCGGCGTCGAACACCTCCGGCCGCTCGATGCTGAGGGCGGCGAGGTCGTTGATGTCGAAGAACCGGCGGTAGTTGATCTCGTCGCTGGCGACCTGCCAGAACGCGAGCCGGTAACACTGACGTTGCAGCAGCTCGTCCAGTCGGTCGAAGCTCCGCGGGTCGGCCGGGTCGCCGTTGATGGCGGCGACGTTCCGTTCGACAAACGCCAGCACCTCCGGCGTGTTCGCCGTGAGGTCGGCCAGCCGCCGCTTGACGATCTCCTTCTCCCGCTGCCGCTCGGCCACCTTCGCCGGGTCGGTCTCCGTGCGGTCCGGCAGGTGGCCGATGGCGGTGAGAATGCTCTGGTACTCCAGGACCGCGGCGTGTTCCGGGCCGAGTTGCTCCTTCAACGCGTCGAGGTCGAAGTCCAGGATGGCGGCGTAACTGCGGGGCGCGAGCGGGAACCGGCGGTCGTGGTACCCGACCCAGAACGCGCCGCCGTCGAACAGCACACGCAGCTGGCCGGCCTCTAGCGTCTCGCCGTAGGTCGCGCCGAGGACCGGGAGCAGGACGCGGTTCTGGTGCTCCGGCCGGGCCGGGGCCAGCCACGCGATGTCGAAGTGCTCCGCGAACCGCGACGCCGGGCCGTTCTCCAGCACGTCCGTCCACCACGGGTTGTCGTTCGTCGCCACCCCCATGTGGTTCGGCACGATGTCGAGGATTTGCCGCAGGCCGTGCTCGTGTAGCGCGGCGACGAACGCCTCGTAGTCCTCGGGGCTGCCGATCTCCGGGTTCAGCGCCCGGTGGTCTACGATGTCGTACCCGTGGGTGCTGCCCTGCCTTGCCCTCATGTACGGGGACGAATAAACGTGCGTCACGCCGAGGTCGCGGAGGTACGGGGCGAGGGCGGCGGCGTCCCGGAACGTGAACCCGGCGTGGAACTGCAACCGGTACGTGGCCTCCGGCCGCGGGCGGGCCGCGGCCGCCGTTGTCGCCCGCCGGACAAGGTCGTCGATCACGGGAACCCCATTTCGTTGGTGAGACCCAGAGATACAACTGCCGTGCCGAAGCCGGCCGGGGCACGCGATTTGCTTCGGAAGACGCCGCCATGAACCACGCTCGCCGCTACCCGATCGGGGCCGAACTCACCGCCGACGCCGCGACCCACTTCCGGGTGTGGGCACCGGACCGCAAGGCCGTTACCCTTCATTTCGATGATCGAACCCTGGCGATGGGGGCGGAAGGGAATGGCTACTTCTCATTACTAGTCCCCCGCGCCCCGGCCGGAACCCGCTATCGGTTCGGCCTCGACGGCGACGGGCCGTTCCCGGACCCGATGTCGCGGTTCCAACCCGAGGGGCCTCACGGATCGTCGGAGGTCGTCGATCCGTTCGAATTCCGCTGGACCGATTCCAACTGGAAGGGCGTCAAACTCGAAGGCCAGGTGCTGTACGAGCTGCACGTCGGCACGTTCACGCCGGCGGGGACGTGGGCGGCGGCCCAGGAACAGTTGAAGGAGTTGGCCGACGCGGGCATCACCTGTCTCGAAGTGATGCCGGTCAACGACTTCTGCGGGAACTTCGGCTGGGGCTACGACGGCGTCAACCCGTTCGCCCCGACGCGGCTGTACGGGTCGCCCGATGATTTCCGCCGCTTCGTGGACGCGGCCCACGCCCTCGGCCTCGGCGTGATTCTCGACGTGGTCTACAACCACCTCGGCCCGGACGGGAACTACCTCGGCCAGTTCGCGAAGGACTACTTCACCGACCGGCACAAGACCGACTGGGGCGCGGCCATCAACTTCGACGGCCCGAACAGCGGCCCGGTCCGGGAATACTTCGTCGCGAACGCGGCGTACTGGATCGACGAGTTCCACCTGGACGGCCTGCGGCTCGATGCGACGCAGAACGTCTACGACGACGCCCCGCCGAACGAGCACATCCTCGCGGACATCGGCCGCGCGGTAAGGAAAGCTGCGAAGGGGCGGGCCACGATCGTCGTCAACGAGAACGAGGTGCAGCACTCCGAGTTGTGCCGGCCGCTCGACCGCGGCGGGTACGGCCTCGACGCGCTGTGGAACGACGACTACCACCATTCCGCGCTCGTCGCCCTCACCGGCCGACGGGAGGCGTACTACAAGGACTACCGCGGCGACCCGCAGGAGTTCGTGTCGGCCGCGAAGTACGGCTACCTCTACCAGGGCCAGTGGTATTCGTGGCAGGAGCAGCGGCGGGGCCGGCCGGGCCTCGACCTGCCGCCCGCGGCGTTCATCAACTTCCTGGAGAACCACGACCAGGTCGCGAACTCGGCCCTCGGCCTGCGGGTCCACCAGCGGACCAGCCCCGGCCGGTACCGCGCCCTGCACGCGCTGACGCTGCTGCTGCCGGGGACGCCGATGCTGTTCCAGGGGCAGGAGTTCGCGGCCTCGTCGCCGTTCCTGTTCTTCGCGAACCACGTCCCGGAACTCGGCGAGAAGATCGTCGCCGGGCGGGCCGAGTTCCTCGAGCAGTTCGAGAGCCTGAAGGACCCCGACATGCAGGCCCGGTTCGCGTCGCCGATTTCCGAGGAGACGTTCCGGAAGTGCAAGCTCGACTTCCGCGAGCGGGAAACGAACGCCGCGGCGTACCGGCTGACGAAGGACCTGCTCGCCCTGCGGCGGACCGACCCGGCGTTCCGGGCGCAGCGGCCGCGGGGCCTGGACGGGGCCGTCCTCGGCCCGCGGGCGTTCGCCCTGCGGTACTTCCAGCCGGACGGCCGGGACCGGCTGCTCGTCGTGAACCTGGACCGCGAGTTGCCGCTGACCACCTGCCCGGAGCCGCTGCTCGCGCCGCCCGTCGGCCACGCCTGGGAGGTCGCCCTCTCGACGGACGCGCCGGAGTACGGCGGGTCCGGCGTCTACCTGCCGGACACGCCGGACGCCGGGTGGCGGCTGCCCGGCGAGTCCGCGACCGTCCTCCGACCCGTCCCTTCGGAATCGTCACGATGAACGACCCCCACCCCGAACTTCCCACCCGCCTCATCTCCGGCCTCGACCTGTCGCGGCTGCTCGACCGTGAGTGGCTCGTCACCAACGGCCTCGGCGGGTTCGCCTGCGGCACGCTCTGCGGGGCGGCCACCCGCCGCTACCACGGGCTGCTGACGGCCGCGCACCCCGCCCCGCTCGGCCGGCTGATGATGTTCAACCACCTGACCGAGACGTTCCGGTTCGCCGACTGGACGGTCGAGAAGGTCGGCGGCGTCGAGCGGGTCGGCGGCGCGCTGGACGTTCACGGGGCCGACATGCTCAAGGAGTTCCGCCTCGAAGCCGGCCTCCCGGTCTGGCGGTACGAGGCGAAGGGGCACGTCATCGAGAAGCGGCTGTTCATGCCGTACCGCCACAACACCGTCCACCTGATGTACCGGATCGTGTCCGGCCCCGGCCCGGTCCGGTTGAAGCTGCGGCCGTCGGTCCACTTCCGCGACTACGACGCGCCCGTCAGCACGACGATGAACGGGCCGTACACGCTGACGGCGACCGAGGGCCGGTACGAGATCGGCGGCGAGGGCGAGCACGTCCCGAAACTACGGCTGAAGCTCGACGGCGACGGCGCGGCCCTGACGCTCGACGGCGTGCTCGTCCCGGACGTGATGTTCCGCGTCGAGGAGAACCGCGGGTACGAGGGCGTCGGCACGCTCTACAGCCCCGGCCAGTTCCGCGTCAACCTGCTGGCGGGCGAGACCGTCACGCTGAGTGCGTCCACGGAGCCGTGGGACCGGTTCCTCGCGATCCCGGCGGACCAGGTGCTCGCGTCCGAGATCGAGCGGCGGAAGCGGCTCGTCGCGCAGGCGAACCCGGCGTTGCGGTCCGGCTTCGGGGCGGAACTCGTCCTCGCCGCGGACCAGTTCGTCATCACCCCGGCCGGCCGGAACGAGGACATCGCCCGCGCGCAGGCCGCCGGGGACGAGGCCCGCACCGTGATCGCGGGCTACCACTGGTTCACCGACTGGGGCCGGGACACGATGATTAGCCTGGAAGGGCTGACGCTCGTGACCGGCCGGCACGCGGAGGCGCGGTCGATCCTACGGACGTTCGCCGCCCACGTCCGCAACGGCCTGATCCCGAACTACTTCCCGGACGGCGAGAACAAGGGCGTGTACCACACGGCCGACGCGACGCTCTGGTTCTTCCACGCCCTCAGCCGGTACGTGGCCGCCACCGACGACCGCGACACGTTGCGCACGCTGTTGCCGATTTTGAGGAACATCGTTTCCCAGCATGAGGCGGGCTGCGACTTCGGCATCCGCGTCGATCCGAACGACGACCTGCTGACGCAGGGAGCGGAGGGCTATCAACTCACTTGGATGGACGCGAAGGTCGGCGACTGGGTCGTCACGCCGCGGCGGGGCAAGGCGGTCGAGATCAATGCCCTCTGGTTCAACGCGCTCTCCGTGCTCGCCGGGTGGCTGCGGGAGGAGAACGACCCGGAGGTGGCGCGGATCGAGAGGCTAGCGGCCCGGACGCATTCCTCGTTCAACGAGCGCTTTTGGAACCCGGCAACCGGCTGCCTGTTCGACGTGATCGACGGCGAGGGCGGCCACGACCCGGCGTGCCGGCCGAACCAGGTGTTCGCGATCTCGCTGCCGTACCCGGTCTTGCACCCGAGCCGGTGGGCGGCGGTGCTGGACGTAGTGGAGAAGAAGCTGCTCACGCCGGTCGGCCTCCGGTCGCTCGCGGCGGGCCACCCGGACTACAAGTCGAAGTACTACGGCGACCTGCGGGCGCGGGACGCGGCCTACCACCAGGGGACGGTCTGGGGCTGGCTGATCGGGCCGTACATCGACGCCTGGAAGAAGGTTCACAAGGGCGACGCCCGCCCGTTGCTCGCCGGGTTCGAGAGCCACCTGTCGGAGGCGTGCGTCGGCAGCATCAGCGAGGTGTTCGACGCCGACCCGCCGTTCGCCCCGCGGGCGTGCGTCGCCCAGGCATGGAGCGTCGCCGAGGTCGCGCGTTGCCTCGTGCAGTCCGAGTCCTAACTTTGCATTTTTCATTGGTCATTTTGAATTGGTTCGGTCCATTAGAATTTTGAACCAATTCAAAATGACCAATGAAAAATGCAAAATGACAGCCCCCACACCCCCGGTCGCCGATGTTCGATGATCCGCTCTGGTACAAGGACGCCGTCATCTACGAACTGCACGTCCGCGCGTTCCACGACAGCGACGGCGACGGCCTCGGCGACTTCCCCGGCCTCACCCAGAAGCTCGACTACCTCCAGGACCTCGGCGTCACCGCAGTCTGGCTGTTGCCGTTCTACCCGTCGCCGCTGAAGGACGACGGGTACGACATCGCCGACTACATGACCGTCAACCCGCAGTACGGCACGCTCGACGACTTCAAGACGTTCCTCGCCGAGGCCCACCGCCGGGACATGCGGGTCATCACCGAGCTGGTCATCAACCACACGTCCGACCAGCACCCGTGGTTCCAACGGGCGCGCCGCGCGCCGAAGGGGAGCCACGAGCGGAACTTCTACGTCTGGAGCGACACCCCGGACAAATACCCCGGCGTGCCGATCATGTTCCCGGAGTTCGAGCACTCGAACTGGGCGTGGGACCCGGTCGCGCACCAGTACTACTGGCACCGGTTCTACAGCCACCAGCCGGACCTGAACTACGACCACCCGGCCGTGTGGGACGCCATCTTCCCGGTCGTGGACTTCTGGCTCGGCCTCGGCGTGGACGGGATGCGGCTCGACGCCGTGCCGTTCCTGTACGAGCGGGAGGGCACGTCCTGCGAGCACCTGCCGGAGACGCACGCGTTCCTGAAGGCGCTGCGGAAGCACGTCGATGAGCGGTTCCCGAACCGCATGTTCCTCGGCGAGGCGAACGCCTGGCCGGAGGACATGGTCGCGTACTTCGGCGACGGCGACGAGTGCCAGATGGCGTTCCACTTCCCGCTCATGCCGCGGCTGTTCATGGCCGTCCACCAGGAGGACCGGTTCCCGATCACGGACATGTTCGCCCAGACGCCGCCGATCCCGGACGCGGCCCAGTGGTGCCTGTTCCTGCGGAACCACGACGAGATGACGCTCGCGATGGTGACGGACGAGGAGCGGGACTACATGTGGCGGGCGTACACGACCGACCGGCAGGCGAAGCTGTTCCTCGGCATCCGCCACCGGCTCGCGCCGCTCTTGCGGAACGACCGTCGCCGGATCGAGCTGATGAACGCCCTGCTCTTCAGCCTGCCCGGCACGCCGGTCGTCTACTACGGCGACGAGATCGGCATGGGGGACAACATCTACCTCGGCGACCGCAACGGCGTCCGCACGCCGATGCAGTGGAGCGCCGACCGGAACGCCGGGTTCAGCCGGGCCAACCCGCAGCGGCTCTACCTGCCGATCATCATCGACCCGGAGTACCACTACGAGGCGCTCAACGTCGAGGGCCAGCAGAACAACCCCAGCTCCCTGCTCTGGTGGACGAAGCGGCTGATCGCCCTGCGGAAGCGGTTCCGGGCGTTCGGAAGGGGCAGTGTCGAGTTCCTGAAGTGCGACAACGCGAAGGTGCTGGCGTTCGCCCGGCTGTTCGAGGAGGAAGTCATCCTGGTCGTGGTGAACCTGTCGCGGTTCGTGCAGCACGTCGAACTCGACCTGCGGGACGCGGCCGGGCTGGAGCCGCAGGAGTTGTTCGGCGGCACCCGGTTCCCGCCGGTGACGGACCGGCCGTACCCGCTGACGCTCGGCCCGCACGGGTTCTACTGGTTCGCGCTGACGAAGCGGGCGGCGGCGGCCGCGGCCGAGCCGCCGACGGTCCCGACGGTGAAGGTGAAGGACGCCTGGACGGAACTGACCGACGCGACCGCCCAGGACGACCTGGAGCGCGTC
The DNA here is from genome assembly GCF_059499385.1 of Limnoglobus sp. NCBI lineage: Bacteria > Pseudomonadati > Planctomycetota > Planctomycetia > Gemmatales > Gemmataceae > Limnoglobus > Limnoglobus sp. The sequence goes on from NZ_JCABYM010000134.1 coordinate 8,853, forward strand.
CTGCCGGAGTTCCTCCAGTCCCGGCAGCCCGGCGGCGCGAAGGCGGTCATCACCGCCTGCCGCCTCCTGCAATCGTTCCCGATGAAGCTCGGCGAGCGGGACGTGCGGCTGTTGATCGTGAAGGTCGAGTTCCGCAGCGGCGTGCCGGAAACGATCTTCCTGCCGGTCACGTTCCTGCCCGACGACGCGGAGGACGTGCTGTTACGGCCGGCCGAGCAGATGACGGTGGCGGCCGTCCGCGGCCCGCGGCCGGGCCGGCTGATCGACGCGCTGGCGCTGGCCGACTACTCGGCGGCGGTGGTCGCCGCGATGCGGAACAACCGCGTCCTGCCCGTCCCCGGCGGCGGCAGCGTCCGGTGCAAGCGGGACGCGGATGCGGAGGACCTGTTCGAGCCAGAAGAGCGGGAGGACGCCCCGGCCGTGACGTTCAGCGACCGGAACAACCTGTCCGTGCGGTTCGGCCGGCGGCTCATGTTCAAGTCGTTCCGCCGGATCGAGGACGGGATCAACCCGGACCTGGAAATCTCCCAGCACCTGGCGAACGCGCACCCGCCGGTCGCGCCGCTGGCCGGGCACATCGAGTGGCGGCGGCCCGGCGCGGAGCCGGCGACGCTGGCCGTCCTGCACCAGTACGTCCCGAACCAGGGGACGGCGTGGCAGCTCGCGCTCGACCAACTCAGCCTCTTCTACGAGCGGGTCGCGGCGCTGTCGCAGGAGCAGCGGCACCCGCTGCCGCCGGTGCGGCCCCGGTTGGACCCGGTCGTCGAGGACGGGGCCGGGCAACTGCTCGAACTCATGGGCGCGTTCCGGCACTGGGCCGGGCAGCTCGGCCGGACGACGGCCGCGATCCACGCCGCCGTCGGCGCGCCGACGGGCAACCCGGCGTTCGCCCCGGAGCCCTTCTCGAAGACCTACCGCCGGTCCGTCTACCAGACGATGCGGAACGTGACGGCGTTCGTGGCGATCCGCCTCGAACAGGCCCGGCCCGCCCTGCCGGAGGACGTGCGGGAGTTGGCCGAGCGGTTCCTCGCGGCGCGGGAACAGTTGCTCGACCGGTTCCGCGCGTGCCTGGACCCGGCCATCGACGGCCAGCGCATCCGCACGCACGGCGACTACCACCTGGACCAGTTGCTGTTCACCGGCGGCGACTTCGTGCTCATCGACTTCGAGGGGGACAGCGGCCGGCCGATCAGCGACCGGCGGATCAAGCGGTCGCCGCTGCGGGACCTGGCGTCCATGTTCCGGTCGTTCGAGCGGGCCGCGCGGATGGTCCTGTACCGGGCCGACGACCCCCGCGACCAGTCGCTGGGCGTCATCCGGCCGGAGGACGTTCACACGCTGGAGCCGTGGGCCGACGCATGGGTGAACGTGGCCGAGCGGGAGTTCGTGGCGGGCTACCTGGCGACGCCGGGCGTGCCGGCCCTGCTTCCGACGACGCCGCACGGGACGGAGTTGAACCTCGGGCTGCTCATGCTGGAGAAGGCGCTGCTCGAGGTGGACTACTTCCTCACCTGGAAGCCGGCGTGGGCCGCGATCCCGCTCCGGTTCATTTTGAACACCCTGACCTGATTCTGGCCACCACCCGGCCGCGCACACCTTCCGGCTCGCCCCGGCGGGCGCGGCCGGCACTTTTTTCGCCGTCTGGCACGTTGATTGCGACTTCAACTTTCACCTACTGACCAACCGGCCGCCGGGCCGATAATCCCGGCACTTGGGTAGGTTTTTCGATACTTGGAGGGTCGGCCATGCACTCCGTTGTCATCTACCGGTGCCCGGTCACCTGGACGATTTTGGACCACACGGACCACGTCGTGGAAGCCCTCCGCGAGGACGGCGTGGACGCGGTCGTCGCGGACGGCCGGTACAGCGAATTCGACGTGGAAGTCGATCACCGGCTCGTCGTGTACAAGAACGGCGGCCGATTGCCGTCCGTCGAGCAGGTGCGGGTCGCGGTCGAGGACGCGATTTGGGTGTCCCTCCCGGAAGTGTCGGAGCACGAAGCACTGGTCTAACTCGCAACCGGGTTAGACTCGCAGTCACCCGCCGGGCAACCGGCGGGTGATTTTTTTGCGCACCGGCCGTCGCGGTTGAAAGCACCGGCCCGCCGCTACACTATCCCTTCGAGACGCGAACCGCGAAGGGACGACGCCGATGACGAATCAGCCGTGGTGGGTGTACGTGATCGTGGCCGGGCTGGCGTGGGGAACTTACGTTCCCATCATCTTCTACGGCGGGCAGGAACTCGGGAACCCGAAGGCCCCGCTCGGCGGGCGGCTGGCGTCCATCCTGTGCGTCGGCGGGGCGTACTTCGTCATGGCCGTCCTGATCCCGCTCGCCATGATGTCCACCCGCGACGACGCCACGCCGACGTGGAAATCGACCGGCCTCGTGTTCAGCAGCCTGGCCGGGGTGATGGGCGCGGTCGGGGCGATCGCCGTCATCTTCGCGAGCAAGGCGGCCGTCGATCAGGCGAAGGCCGAGCAACTGGCCAACCTCGCGACGTACCGGATTTACATCGCCCCCATGATCTTCTGCCTCGCCCCGCTCATCAACACGCTGCTCAGCCTCGTGTGGCACCCGCAACCCGGCGACCCGTTCCACTTCGGGTTCACCGTCCCGTCGTGGCACCTGCCGGTCGGCATCCTGCTCGTCGCGGCCGGGACGTTCCTCGTGCTGTACTCGAAGGAGGCGGCCGAGGCCGCGAAGCCGCCGGCCCCGAAGCCGCCGGTGACGCAACCGACGGAGGCCGGGTCGTGACGCCGGACGAGGCGGTCGCGCGGCTGACCACGATCCTCGCGCACGCCTGGATGGTGCGGACGTTTCTGAAGCACGCGGACGAGATTCAAGACAGCCCGGAGATGCTCGACGTGCCGCGGACGCTGTACGACACGATCCGGGCCGTGGAACCCGCGTTCCAGCGGGGCGATGTGCCGGAGTACCTGCGGCGGCTGAAGGGGAAGGTCGGGAAGGTCCGCCGGGCGGCGCACTACTTCCGCGACAACTTCCGGGCGTTCTCCCCGCACACCAACTACGAGATGGCGGCCGCGTCCCTACTTGGCGTGGTGCAGCAGCTAGAAGACGTGTTCGCGAACGTGACGATCCCGCCGCCGTTGCCGAAAGCCGCGGCCGACCCGACCGACGACTTAGACATCCCCGACGTGTAACCGGAGAACTTTCGATGGCCTCCCTGCGCCTCGCCCACAACGTCTTCTTCAAGCTGAAGGAATCCACGCCGGCGACCGTGGACGCGCTCGTCGCCGCGTGCCGGAAGTACCTGAACGTGCAGCCCGGCATCGTGTTCTTCGCCGCCGGGCCGCTGTGCAAGGAGTTGGCCCGCGAGGTGAACGATCAGGACTGGGACGTGGGCCTGCACCTCGTGTTCGAGAGCAAGGCCGCCCACGACGCCTACCAGGACGACGCGACGCACAACGTGTTCATCGCCGAGAACAAGGCGACGTGGGCGAAGGTCCGCGTGTTCGATTCCTACGTGTGAGATGTGGAACCCGGAGCGGTAGCGACGGGGTGTCGGATCAGCTCTCACACCCCGTCGCTACCGCTCCGGGTTCCACGGAATTGCTATGAACACCCTCATCCCGCAAGACCTGCCGACCTTCTCCCGGCGGTACAAGTTCGCCGGGGCGCGGCTGCTCCGCGTCAAGCAGGCGTACCGCAAGGGGCAACTCGACATCGAGCTGTTGATGCGGGTGACGCCGACGATCAAGAACCTGAGCGACGAGCCGAAGCCGGTCCGCCTGAAGCTGCGGCTCGTCGCCGTCGAGGAGCTGCGGTTCCAGAAGCGGCCCGGCGGCGTCATCGGCCGCGTCCCGGACGCGCACTTCGGGTACTTCCAGTCGCAGTTCTTCGTGACGCTCGACTCGTGGTCGCTGCAGCCGAACGAGCGGCCCGGCGTCCACGACTTCCGCGGCTCCGACCTCTACTTCGGCTGCCGCGACCTGCTGTGGGAAGAGGCCGCGAAGCCGTCCTGACCTCTCCCGGTCGCCCGTGGACCCAACCGTATATAGCCGCCGGCTTGCCGGCGGGGTTAGCGACTCCCCAACCCCGCCGGCAAGCCGGCGGCTAAATAAACTCGTCTCGACCCTTGATCCACCGGGAACGTCACGCATGGCCACCGACCTCACCCCGCCGGACGCGAGCCGCGTCCTCGACTACATCGAAGCGTTCCGCCGGTCGAAGGCGATGTTCGCCGGCGTCTCGCTCGGCGTCTTCGACGCCCTCGCCGCCGGGCCGAAGGCCGCGAATGATCTCGCGAGTATCATCAAGGCCGACGCCGACACGCTGACCCGACTCTTGAACGCGCTCGTCGGCCTCGGCCTATTGACCCGCGACGGCGACCGGTACGCGAACACCCCGGCCGCGGACGCTTATCTCGTGTCCAGCAGCCCGATGCAGATGACCGGGTACATCCGGTACTCGAACGACGTGATCTGGAAGCTCTGGGCGAACCTCGAGGACGCGGTGCGGGAGGGCACGCACCGGTGGAAGCAGACCTACGGCACGGACGGGCCGATCTTCAACAACTTCTTCCAGACGGACGCCCGCAAGCGCGAGTTCCTGATGGGCATGCACGGGTTCGGCGTCCTCAGTTCGCCGCACGTCGCGAACGCCTTCGACCTGTCGCGGTTCCGGACCGTCGCCGACCTCGGCGGCGCGACCGGCCACCTGACCATCGCGCTGTGCCAGCGGTGGCCGCAGCTGCGGGGCGTCGTCTTCGACCTGCCGGCCGCCGTGCCGGTGGCGAACGAGGTCGTCGGCCGCTCACCGGTGAAGGACCGCATTCAGGTCGTCACCGGGGACTTCTTCGAGAACGCCCTGCCGCCGGCGGACCTGTACGCCCTCGGCCGCATCCTGCACGACTGGACGGCCGAGAAGTGCGCGACGCTCTTGAAGAAGGTCCACGCCGCGCTGCCGCCCGGCGGCGGCCTCTTGATCGCAGAAAAGATGCTCCACGACGACAAGGCCGGGCCGAGTTGGGCGTCGATGCAGGACCTGAACATGCTGACGTGTACCGAGGGCCGCGAGCGGACGCTCGGCGAGTACGAGCAGTTGCTAAAGGCCGCCGGGTTCGCGGAGGTGACGGGCTGCCGCACTAGCGCGCCGATCGACGCGGTGCTGGCGGTGAAGTAGCGGGGAACTGCTCTGGCGAAGCACTTACGCCCGTTGCTATCTTCCTTTCCATGAACGCGACCCCAGTTCCACGCCTCCTTACGGCCGAAGAGTTCTTCGCCAAGCACGAGGATCATCACGCCGAGTTGGTAGACGGTATTGTCGTCTGGGTGGATACTGTGCCGTCCGTGCGCCACGGGGAACTTTGTGCAAGTATCGCGTGTGAGATCGGTAACTTTGTGATCGACAACGACCTCGGCCGCGTCTGCTCGAACGACACATTCGTCCTTACCCGACGAAACCCGGACTGCGTTCGCGGGCCGGACGTGCTGTTCGTCAGCTTCTCGCGGATGCCGAAGGGGCGGGCACCGAAGGGCCTCTCCGACATCGTGCCCGAACTGGCCGTCGAAGTGATGTCGCCGTCGAACGACTGGTCGAAAATCTTCATCAAGGTCGGTGAGTACCTCCAGGCCGGCGTCCTCGCCGTCGTCGTACTCGACCCCGAGTCGGCGACGGCATCCGTCTACCGCAAGGACGAGCTGCAACAAATCTTCGACAACGGGGACGCCCTCGTCGTCCCCGACGTGCTGCCCGGCTTCGCCGTCCCCGTCAAGAAACTCTTCGGCCTGTAATCACCCCGCCGGCGTCGCGCCGAGGACGATCACGAAGTTCGCCATCAGCTCGCCGACCTTCGAGTCCTTCACCTTCGCGAAGTCCGCCGTCACCGACGCGCGGGCCTTCACGTCCTTGATCCCCATGTAGATGCCGTCCTTCTCGTTCCGCGCCTTCTGGTCCTTCGCGTACAACTGCGTCACCAGCAACTCCTTCTTCCCCTGCTTGACCTTGACGTGGATGTGCGGCGCGCGGCCGGGGTACTCGACCGGCTTGATCGTCCGGAAGTAGTACTCCCCGGTCGAGCCGGTCAGGAACCGGCCGAACCCCTGGAAGTGTTTGTCCTGTTGGTCCTTCTTCCCGTCGCTGTCGCGGGTGTGCAGGTAGACGCCATTCGCGTCGCACTGCCAAATCTCCACGAGCGCGTTCTTGAGCGGGTTCCCCTTCGCGTCCAGCACCTTGCCGGTCAGGTGCGTGACCTCGCCGACGGCCGGGGTGAGGCCGTCGTTCACGACGATCAGGTCGTTGTCGGTGTCGAGCGGCAACTTGTTCGGATAGAACGGGCCTTCCGTCTGCTTCGGCGTGCGGGTCAGTTCCTCGGCGAACACGCCGGGGGTGAACAGGGACAGCCCGCCGAGGGCGGCCGAGCCGAGGAACAACCGCCGGGACACGGGGACGATGTGGGAGGACATGCGAAAACTCCTGGAAGGGGACCGGACCCTGATGAAATAGTAAACGGGAATGAACCGACCATGAGACGTGTTACTAGTCGGTTTCAAACCCCTGGGACCGCGGGCGTCCCGCCCGCCCACCTTCCCAGTATCGGGGACCCGCCTCACGCGGCTGGGGCCGTGGCGGGCGGGACGCCCGCGGTCCCAGGGTCGGGAGTTTACTAACCCTCCAACAGCGCGGCCTTCGCCAACTTCGCGATAACCGCGTCCGCCCCGATCTCGCCGCGGGTCGTGCGACCGTCGAGCCGCGTCAACACGGCCCGCTCGTCCGGCGTCAGCGGGACCGGGCGGTGCAGCCGGTTCGTCACGGTCTCGCCCGCCGTCAGCCGCGCGAGGGGGCAGGCCGTCGGCCGGTCGCCCGGCGTCGCCGCGAACGCCGGCGGCGCGGCCGCGAACAGCCACAGCTCCTCGCTGAACCCCTTCACCAGCACCTTCGCCAACAGCGGCAGGATGGCCGCGTCGCCCACGTCGAACCCGACGACGGCGACTACGTCCGGCCGGAACGCCGCCGCCGGGACGAGCGGCGAATCCGCGGCCCACAGCCGCCGGAGGACGCGGCGGTACAGCGGGTCGCGGACCTCCAACGCCTCGTCGCCGCGGCGGACCGCGTCGAACTCCGTCGCGTCCGGGTCGCCGGGCGGCCCGACCGGCTCGACCCCGGCGTGGACCGAGAACGTCAACACCACGCCCGCGTCCACCTCCTTCGACGGCTCCGCCCCCGCCGGGACGATCAGCGACTCGCGGAAGTACCCGTGGACCCGGTGGTCCAGGTACTGCTCGCACCGGACCAGGTCGTCGTCGGCCGCTTCCAGCGCCCGGCGGTCGTCGCCGAGTTGCGCGAACGAGTTCGTGCCGAACCGCGACTCGGCCAGGAACCGCAGCCCGTGGTCGGCGAGCAGCGCCGCGAACTCGGTGAACAGCATCGGCCGGTTGTGCGGCGTGAGGAACTCGCCGAGGACGTAGTAGTCCGCGGACTTGTCGGCCCGCTCGAACTCGGCCTTCAGGATGCGGGCGGAGGCCACGTCCGGGTCCGGCAGGCCGGCGAGGAACTGCCGCGTCCGCTCCTTGACGACGCGGAGTTGCTCGCGGGGCGGGGCGTCGGGCGGGAGGAACAGCAGCATGATGTCGCGGAGCATCCCGCGGAAGTGCCAGCCGGGGTACGTGTTGAAGCTGACGTACCCGACGCCGTGCGGCGCGAGCCGGCGGCGGTACAGGGTCAACAGCGCCGCCCGCACGTCCGGCGGGACCCACGAGAAGACGCCGTGCGCGATGACGTAGTCGAACTCGCCGAGCGAGTCGTCGAGCGATTCCAGCCCGCCGGCCCGCAGCTCGATGTTCGTCGCGCCGACCTTCGCGGCCATCGCCCGGCCGTGCGCGACCTGCGGTTCCGAGAGATCGACGCCGACGAACCGGGCGTTCGGCAGCGACCGGCTCATGGCGAGCAGGTTGAACCCGGTCCCGCAGCCGACCTCCAGCACCCGGCACGTCTCGACCGGCGGCACGGGCAGGCCCCGCAGCCCGGCGACGGCCGCGACGTGCGCCGGGTGCGTGTGGTAGAACGTCAGGTCGCCGTACAGGATTTCGCCGTCGGGGTCGGCCACGAGGAACCCTCGTCGTTCGCGGGAGATCGGGCGGGTTGGTCCGGAGTACGGGGCCGGGTCGGTTTTGGATTTATTCCCTCCCCCCTTGGGGGGGAGGGTTAGGGAGGGGGGTGAGCTTCCTCCC
>NZ_JCABYM010000135.1:0-3837 GCF_059499385.1 Limnoglobus sp.
AACTTCGACCGCAACCGGCACGGGCTGGTGCGGAACTTCGTCTACACCGACGTGCAGGCCCGGCACGTCGCTGTGCATGGTCGCGCGGTGGTCGAGGCGCTGCGGAAGCTCTACGGGGCGGAGGCGTTGGTGACGGAGTTGATCGGGAAGGAGTGAGGGTGTCGGCTCTTGGTTTTCCGGCCTGAAGGGCCGGTTCTTACAGCGATGGCTGTCAGGCCTGGAACCCACCGCCAACACGACGCACCCGGCCCCGAAGGGGCCGTTCGTTCCGAGGCTCCCCCGGATGAACGGCCCCTTCAGGGCCGGGACTGTTTCGGGTTTCGCGATCCAGGCCTGACGGCCCTCGCTGTAAGAACCGGCCCTTCAGGCCGGAAGACGGTTCGTCACTTCGCCTTGATCTTCGACAGCACTTCGTCCTTGCTCGACTTGAAGCTGAACGCGTCAAGGACCGTCACGAACAGTTCCGGGTCCACGACCATCGGGTGCATGGTCACGGCCGCGGTGATCCGGTCGCGGTCGAACGAGAACGCCGCGAGCATCTCTTTCACCTGGGCCGACGTGAGCCGCGTCGTCTTCGCGAGGCCGCTCACGTACTTCATCTTCCCGTCGTCGAACGATTGGTCCTTCAGCCCCTTCAGCACCCGCGCGAAGTCGTCCTTCGGCATCCCGCCGACCGGCGCGAGGGCGGCCAGCTCCTTCTGCAGGTCCTTCGCCGCGAGTTCGGCCCGGCCGATCAGGAGTTCGAGCTTCTCCCGCGTCTTCCGGTCGCTCACGTCCTTCAGCAGCCCGCGGGCCTCCTTCAGGTCCGCGGCGATCTTGTTCAGCGCGACTTCCTGCGGGGATTTCTTCGGCTCCTTGTCGGCGGCGACGGCCGGGACGCCGAAGAGGAGCGCGAACGCCACGACACGAACACGATTCATCGGCCCACCGTGGGTTGAGGGTCAGGGCGACTGCTTCAAGGTTCGCTCGATCCACTGGCGGATTTCGCCGACGGCGGCCCCCATCGCGAGCATCACGTTGGGCGGCCCGGCCTGGTTCTTCCGCTCGTCCACCACCAGCATCCCGCGCGTGAGTTCGCCTTTCGTTTCCACGTCCACGCTCTTCGGCTCGCAACTCACCGACCCCGGCAGCGCGAGCGCGGCGACGGCCAACACGTCCTTCAGGTGGAACCCCTCGATGCCGTACAGGTGCGAACTCGCGCGGATGCCGTAGGGCACGACCTGCCGCAGGAACTTGCACGTCCGCGACTCCGGGTTCGGCAGCTCCAGCAACTCCGTCGGCGAGAGGATGATCTTCCGCGTCACGTCGAGCGGGATCAGCGTCGGGTGGAGGTCCGCCTTCAGGACGGTCCGCGCCGCCTCCGGGTCGGCGGCGAGGTGGAACTCGCTCACCGGCCCGGCGTTGCCCGGCTCGTGGACGGTCCCGCCGATCAGCACGACCTTGTCGAGCAGCGCCGGCAGTTCCGGGTCGCGGGCCAGGGCCATCGCCAGCGTCGTGAGCGGCCCGAGGCAGATGACGCTCACCTCCCGCGGGTACTGGCGGACGAGGTCCGCCAGTGCCTTGTCGCCGGTCAGGTGCTGGTTCTTCGTCGAGACCGGGAACGTCACGCCGCCGAGGCCGCCGGGGCCGTGTAGGGCCGTGCCGTCCTGCTCGTACTTGACGGCGACCGCGGCGCACGTCCGCGGCCACTTCGGCGGGTCGAGCTGGTCGATCAGGATCATCACGTTCGCCGTCGCCTGCTCGGCGCTGACGTTCCCGGCGCACGGGATCAGCCCGACGACTTCCAGGGCCGGGTCGTGCAGCGCCAGTGCGACGGCGAACGCGGTGTCGATGCCGGGGTCGGCAATGAGAATCACTTTTCGCGGCATGATGTCGAACTCGAAGAATCCGTTTCGGCGAGTGACGTGGGTTACAACTTTTTACCGCATCTGCACCAACTGGTCCAACAGAGATTTCGCCGTCCCGGACCGAATCGCGGCCGCCGCCATCGCAACGCCGTCGGGGAGATTCTGAACCGTGCCGGCCGTCCAGAGGGCGGCCGCCGCGTTCGCCAGCACGATCCGCCGGGCCGGGCCGTCCTCGTTGGCGAGGATCGCGCGGATGATGACGGCACTCTCGGCCGGGCTGTCGGCCCGGATGTCATCGAGCGCGACCGGCTCCAGCCCGAAGTCGGCGGCCGTCCACTCGCGGGCCGAGAACTCCTCGCCCTCCACGATCCGCACGCGGGTCGGGGCGGCGAGGCTGACCTCGTCCAGCCCGTCGTGGCTGTTCACCAGCACGGCCCGGCGGACGCCGAGCTTCGCGGCCGCCCCGGCGAGCGGGTCGAGCAGTTCCGGCTTGCCGACGCCGAGGAGCTGGAAGTCGGCCGAGCCGGGGTTCGACAGCGGACCGACGAGGTTGAAGATGGTGCGGATGCCGAGCATCCGACGAAGCTTCGCGACGTGCTTCATCCCCGAATGGAACAGGGGGGCGAAGCAGAACGCGAACCCGACGCGGTCCAGGCACCGCTGCGCCCACGCGGGGCCGGCCTCGAAGTTGACGCCGAGGTCGGCGAGCACGTCGGCGCTGCCGGACCGGCTGGACACGGCCCGGTTCCCGTGCTTCACGACCGGCACGCCGCACGCCGCGACGACCAGGGACGTGACGGTGCTGATGTTGAACGTCCCGCTGTCGTCGCCGCCGGTCCCGCAGGTGTCCAGGACCGGGCCGGACACCGGGACGAGGCGGATCATCTGCTCGCGGAGGACGCGGGCGGCTGTGGCGATTTCCTCGGCGGCCTCGCCCTTCATCCGCAGGGCTGTCAGGAACCCGGCCGCGTACCCGTCCTCGACCCGCCCGGCGAGCAGGTCGCGGAACGCCTCGGTCGCGACGGTCTCGTCCAGCGTGCCGCCCCGCAACAGCGTCCGCATCGCTTCGGGAAACCAATTGGGTCGGGTCGTGTCCACGGGTCACCCAAGAAGGGAGGGGGTCGGCGTCAGGAAAAGGTTACCAAAAATGTGGCACATTTGGCAATTTCGACCTTCCATTTCCCGGCGGAAATGACATATACTTCTTTACATTCTGCACAATTGTTACTCCGCGTTCAACCTCTCCGAGGGCGAACCTAGACAAGGAGCCGAGCCGTGAGCGACGCCACCCTTACCACGAAGCAGCAGCGGATCTACGACTTCATCTGCGATCACATCCAGTCGATGGGCTACCCGCCGACGATCCGCGACATCTGCAAGAAGTTCAACATCAGCTCGCCGAACGGCGTGATGTGTCACTTGAAGGCGCTCGAGAAGAAGGGGAAGATCACCCGGAACCAGAACCTGTCCCGCGGCATCACGATCGAGGGGGTGAATGCCGGCGGGTTCAGCCTCCCGCTGCTCGGCGTCGTCGCCGCCGGCAAGGCGATCGAGGCCGTCGAGCAGGACGAGCGGCTGGAAGTCCGCGACCTGTTCCCGACGGAGAACGTGTACGCCCTCAAGGTCCGCGGCAACTCGATGATCGAGGGGCACATCGCCGAGGGCGACTTCGTGGTGATCCGCAAGCAGGAGTCGGCGGACAACGGGTCGAAGGTGGTGGCGATGGTGGACAAGGCGATGACGCTGAAGAAGTACTACAAGCGGAAGGACCACATCGAGCTGCAGCCGATGAACGCGACGATGACGACGATCAAGGTCGATCCGACCCGCCAGGACGTTCACATCCTCGGCGTGCTGGTCGGCGTGATCCGGAAGTGCTGATCGGGTGTTGGCGAGCCGAGCGGGGGGGGGGGCGCCCGGGCACAAAACCACCACCCCGCCCGCCCCCCCCCCCGCGCCCCCCGTGATTTAACAAACACCAAACCCCACC
>NZ_JCABYM010000135.1:3847-17005 GCF_059499385.1 Limnoglobus sp.
GGGGGGGGGGGGTGTTCGGGTTTTGGGTGTGGGGTTTTTGGGGGGCCGGCGGGGGGGCCGCCGGGTGTTTCCACTCCCTCCCCCGGCGGCTGACGCCGCTCGGCTCGCCGGTTTATTGAACCACCTCCTTGCAAACTCCCTCGTTACCGCGCATGATGGGCCATCCCCGCCGCCGGATGCCGCCGCGTCATGATCGTGGACGTTCACAGTCACTTCTGGGAATACCCCCGCGACTTCTCGCCTGCGTTCCGCGAACAGGCCAAACGCGCCCGCGCCGGAACCGAGGTCGATCTCACTGTCCGATTTGACGAGTACCTAGCGGCTTCCGTCCCCGGCGTCCGCACGGTCGTCTTCGGCGGCAAGGCGAGGCTCTCCGGCGTCTGGGTCGATGACAAACACGTCGCCGAGTACGTCTCTTCCCACGCCGATACGCTGATCGGCTTCCTCTCCCTCGATCCGACCCAGCCGGGCTGGGAGAGGGAGCTGCGCGACGGCCACGAAGTGCTCGGCCTCCGCGGAATCAAGTTGATGCCGATGTACGCCGGGTTCCGCCCTGATGACGACCGGCTCGACCCGCTGTGGAAGTACGCCGCGAAGTACCGGCTGCCGGTCCTGCTGCACACCGGGACCACGTTCGTGGCGCAGGCCCCGCTGGAATGCACCCTGCCGCGGCACGTCGATGCGGCCGCCATCCGCCACCCGGACGTGACGATGATCCTCGCGCACCTCGGCCACCCCTACGAGGGCGAGTGCGTCGCCACGATCCGCAAGAACCCGAACCTGTATGCGGACGTGAGTGCCCTGCACTACCGGCCGTTTCAGCTTTACCACAGCCTCATGCTGGTGCAGGAGTACGGCGTCTGGGATAAGGTGCTGTTCGGCACGGACTACCCGTTCACCACCGTTACGGCGAGCATCGACGGCCTGCGGAAGCTGAACGCGATGCTCGACGGGACCGCCCTGCCCCGGCTGGACGCGGCGAAGATCGAGGCGATGATCCACCGCGATTCCCTGCCCCTCCTCGGCCTGGCGTGAGCTGTCATGAAGATCGTCGGCATCGAAACGAACGTCTGCCACGCCCGGATGCGGAACTGGGTGTTCGTAAAGGTGCTGACCGACCAGGACGGCCTCTTCGGCTGGGGCGAGGCGACGTTGGAGTGGCACACGCGGGCCGTCGTCGGCGCGGTCGAGGACATCGCGGAGCTGATCGTCGGCGAAGACCCCACGCGGGTCGAGCACCTGTGGCAGATGATGTACCGCCAACACTTCTGGCACGGCCACGGTATCGTCCGGGCCACGGCCGTCGCCGGCATCGACATCGCGCTGTGGGACATCCTCGGCAAGGTCGCCGGGCTGCCGCTCGCGAAGCTGTGGGGCGGCCCGGTCCGCGACCACGTTCGCACGTACTGCCACCTCGGCGGCGGGAAGATGGAGGACTTCTACGAGACGGCGGCCGAGGACGCGGAGCGCTTCGCCGACCTCGCCCGGCAGGCCGTCGCAGACGGGTTCACGGCGTTCAAGACGATGGCCGTCCCGCCGACGCTGCCGCTGGACGGGCTGAAACCGATCCGCGCCGCGGAGCAGGCCGTCCACGCCATGCGGGAGGCGGTCGGCGACGGGCCGGACATCATGGTCGATTGCCACGCCCGGCCGTCCCCGGCGATGGGGTTGCAGTTCGCGAAGGCACTCGAACCCTACGGCCTCTACTTCCTCGAAGAACCCTGTTGGCCGGAGAGCGTGGACGGGCTGGCCGCGATCAACCGGGCCGTCGCAACGCCGATCGCGACCGGCGAGCGGGTCACGCACCTGGCCGCGTTCCGCGACCTGTTCGCCGCCCGCGCCTGCGAGGTGTGCCAGCTCGACATCACGCACTGCGGGGGGTTCACGGAAGCCCGCCGGGTCGCGGCGCTCGCAGAGGCCCACCGAATCGCGCTCGCGCCGCACAACCCGCAGGGGCCGGTCAGCACGGCGGCGTCGCTCGAATTCGGGTTCAGCCAGCCGAGCTACGTCATCTGCGAGACGGTTCACGCGGACGTACCCTGGCGGCAGGACGTGGTGCAGGAAGGGTTCACGGTGGAGCCGAAGGGCCGGATCGTGCGGCCGAACGCGAAGCCCGGCCTCGGCATCACGATCGACGAGAAGGAAGTGCGGAAGCACCCGTTCCAACAAGAGCTGCTCCAGCGGGTCTTCTACCCGGACGGCAGCGTCGGCGACTGGTAGGAGGGATCATGCCGCGAGTGTTGAAGGGCGTCTTGCCGATCGTTCACACCCCGTTCACGGCCGACGACGAGATCGACCGGGCGGCGTTGAAGAAAGAAGTGGATTGGGCCTTCCAACAAGGGTCGGACGGCATCGGGACTGGTATGGTGTCCGAGGTTATGCGGCTGACATTCCAGGAGCGGATCGCACTCACGCAGCTGCTCGTCGAGGCGACGGCCAGCCGCGGGGCGGTGTTCATGGCCGTCGGCGCGGAGAGCACGAAGCAGGCCGTCGCGTTCGCGCAAGAAGCGGAGCGGGCCGGGTGCGACGCGGTCATGGCCGTGCCCCCGCTGACGGCGAAGCTGTCCGAGGCCGCGCTCGTCGAACACTTTCACACGCTCGCCGATTCCCTCACGATCCCGGTCATCGTTCAAGATGCGTCAAGTTACGTCGGGCAGGCCATCCCGCTCGCCGTGTACGTGAAACTGCTGAACCGGTACGGGCCGGACAAGATTCTGTTCAAGCCGGAGGCCGCGCCGAACGGGCCGAACATTTCCGCCCTTCGCGACGCGACCGGCGGGGCGGCCCGCATCTTCGAGGGGTCCGGGGGCATCTACTCCATCGACAGTTTCCGCCGCGGCGCGGCCGGCACTATGCCAGGCGTAGACGTGCTGGACGGCGTCGCCGCCCTGTGGCGGGCGCTCGAGCGCGGCGACGAGGCCACCGCGTACCGCGTCTACTTCCCCGTGTGCGGCATCGTCACGCTGCAACTGCAGGCCGGGTTGGACGGGTTCCTCGCCGTCGAGAAGTACCTCATGGTGAAGCGCGGCCTTTTCCCGAACGCCCGGCGGCGGCGGCCGTACTGGTGGGAACTCGACCCGGAAACGGCCGCCGAACTCGACCGGCTGTTCGCCCTCCTTCAAGCGGCCCTGACGTGACCCGTGCGGTACCGCGTGCTAGCCTTGCTCGTCCTCGCCGCCGTCATCGCCTACGTGCAGCGGAACGCGATCAGCGTGCCGACGAAGGACATCCAGCGCGACCTCGGGTTCGACGAGGCGGCGATGGGCGTCGTCATGGGGGCATGGTACTGGGGCTACGCCTTCCTGCAGCTGCCCGCCGGGTGGCTCGCGGACCGGTGGGGCAGTCGCCTCGCGCTCGTGCTGTTCGCCGTGCTCTGGTCGCTGTTCACCGGCGTCATGTACTTCGCGACCGGCTACCTCGGCATCCTGTTCGTCTGGTCGTTCATGGGCTGCGCCCAGGCCGGCGTGTTCCCGAGCGCGACGAAGGCCATCGGCGGCTGGTTCCCGGCGTCGGAACGGGCGTCCGCGTCCGGCTGGCTGATCTGCGGCCAGTCGCTCGGCTTCGCCATCGCCCCGGCCCTCGTCGCGCAACTGCTGACGGTTCTCACGTGGCAGGCGGTGTTCCTGGTCTGCGCGATCCCCGGCTTCCTCTGGGCCTGTGTCTACTTGTGGGCGGTCCCGGAGCGCGACGCACCCCGGCCCGACCCGATCCCGTGGGGCGAGGCGTTCCGGACGATGGTTCAAAGCCGCCCGATGGTGCTGCTGTGCGGCCAACAGTTCATCCGGTCGGCCGCGATGACGTTCTTCTGGACCTGGTTCCCGCGGTTCCTCCAGGAAACGCGGGGCGTCTCGCAGGAACAGTCGGGCCACCTCGCGTCGCTGCCGGGCGTCGCGGCGATGGTCGGCGGCATCCTCGGCGGGCTGACCTCCGACTGGCTGCTCCGCACCACCGGCAACCGCCGGCTCAGCCGGCAAGGCGTCGCGGTGTTCGGCATGGTCGTCTGTGCGGGCATGACGGTCGGCGCGTACTTCGTGGCCGACCCGACGCTGGCCGTGCTGTGCATCGGCGTCGGCGTCTTCTGGGGCGTGTTCGGCGGCGTCAGCGGGTACTCGGTCGCCATCGAGTTCGGCGGCCGCAGCGTGGCGACCGTCTTCGCCACCATGAACATGTGCGGGAACGTCGGGTCCGCCCTGTTCCCGATGCTCGCCGGGTGGTACGTCGCCGGGGGCGGCGACTGGAACCTGGTCCTTCTCTTCTTCGCGGCCCTGTTCGCGTTCGACGCCCTTCTGTGGGCGGTACTGAACCCGAGGCGGCCGCTGTTCGAGGCGGAATATGACGCGCGTTGAAGCCCCGCAAACCCGGTGTCGGGCGGCGTTCGCCCAGGCCGACATCACGCCGCCGGTCGGCATCTACCACCGCATGTGGGGGGCCGCGACCCACGACACGGCCACCGGCGTCCACCGCCCGCTGACGGCGACGGCCCTGTTCCTGGAATCGGTCGAACGGGCCGGCACGCAGATCGTCCTCGCGCTCGACCACTGCCTGCTCGACCGGTCGGAGGTGACGAACATCCGCCGGGCCGTTTCCTCGGCCACCGGATTGCAACCCGGTTCGATACAGGTTGCGCTCTCCCACACGCACGGGGCCGGTTGGATGTCCCGCAGTCGGTCGCACCTGCCCGGCGGCGAGGAGGTCGGCCCGTACCTCGACCACGTCGCGGCTGCGTGTGCTGAAATCGCGGCGTCGGCGAAGGCCGCGGCGCGGTCGGTGACGATCCTCTACGGCAAGTCGCGCTGCGACCTCGCCGCCCACCGCGACTTCTGGGACGAAACAAGCGAGCAGTTCGTCTGTGGCTACAACCCGTCCGGGCCGACGGACGACACGGTTCTCCTCGCGAAGGTCGTGGCGGATTCAGGAGACGTTCTCGGCACGGTGGTGAACTACGCCTGCCACCCGACGACGCTCGCGTGGCAGAACACGCTCATCAGCCCGGACTACGTCGGCGCGATGCGGGAGGTCGTCGAATCGCACACGCAGTCGCCGTGCGTGTTCCTCCTCGGCGCGTGCGGCGACCTGGGACCGCGGGAAGGGTACGTCGGCGACCCGGCCGTCGCCGACCGCAACGGCCGGCAGCTCGGCTTCGCCGCCCTTTCCGGCCTCGAACCGCTCGCGGCGGCCGGGACGGTTTTCGAGTACGCCGGCCCCGTCCTCTCCGGGGCGACGCTGGGATCGTGGGAACACCGCCCACTGTCCGAACGGGCGGCCGAACGGAACACGAGTTGGACGTGTCGGTCCGTCGTCGTGGAGGTGCCTTACCGAGCCGACCTGCCGACGATGGCTCAAACGAGGGCCGACCTCGCGATGTGGCAAGAGGAAGAAGCGGCGGCGACCGACCCGACCCGCCGCCGTGACTGTAGGGCCATGATCGAGCAGATGACTCGCCAGATCGCAAGGTTGCAATC
Source organism: Limnoglobus sp. (assembly GCF_059499385.1). Classification (NCBI taxonomy): domain Bacteria; kingdom Pseudomonadati; phylum Planctomycetota; class Planctomycetia; order Gemmatales; family Gemmataceae; genus Limnoglobus; species Limnoglobus sp. The sequence goes on from NZ_JCABYM010000135.1 coordinate 9,310, forward strand.
CCTCCCAGAAGGAAAGGCGTTCCCGCTCTCGGTCGAGGTCTGGCACCTCGGCGGCGCGTTCTGGGTGTTCTCGCCCGGCGAACTCTACCACGCCTTCCAGACGACCCTCCGGCAGCGGTTTCCGGATCGGCCGCTGCTGATTTCTACCGTCACGAACGGCTGGCAGCCCGGCTACGTCCCGACGGCCGCCAGCTACGGGAAAGGCATCTACCAGGAGAAGATCGCGGCCATCGCCCCGGAAAGTTTGGGCGTGCTGATCGAAGCCATTTCCAACCACCTCCGCGAACTCGCGTGAACCTTGACCCTCCTTCAAACCTCCCTAGAGTAATAAGTGCCGGGCGCTTAACTCAGCGGTAGAGTGCGTTCTTCACACGGACGAAGTCACAGGTTCAAATCCTGTAGCGCCCACTCCCCACCTTCCCCTCCCGCAGCACCGACCCTTCCGTCCTCGTTGAGAAAGCTGCTTCTCAAATCCCATCGCTTTAGCTACCAGCCCGTTAACCAACCGCCCTCGAAATAAGCTCTCCACGACCTGCGACCGGGTTGGCACACCCGTTGCATCCTCGACCGTCACCACCGAGGAGGCCGGCCATGGCACACACCGAATACGCATCCCCGCCCCTGCAACACACTCCGGACCCCAGCACGCCGAGCATCACCAACCTCGTGACCGGCATCCTCGAAGACGGCCGGACGCTCGCCAAGCAGCAGATGGAGATGTTCAAGAGCGAGGTCCGGGAAGACCTCCAGCACTCCATCCTCGCGGCCCAGTACGGCGGCATCGGCATCGTCCTCGGCACGGTCGGGGCACTGGGATTCATCACCGCCCTCGTGTACCTCCTCCACGAGCAAGTCGGCCTGCAGATGTGGATTTCCTGGGGCATCATCGGCTTGGCCTTCTCGGCCGCCGGGGTCGTGTGTGCCGTCGTGAGCAATCGGCTCATCAACAAGTTCAACCCGCTGCCGGACAAGACCTTCAACGCCATCAAGGAGAACATCACGTGGAACACGAAAAAGTAGACCCGACCCCGCCCGTTCGCAAGCCGGAAGAGATCGAGCGGGACATGGCCCACACCCGCGAGGCGATCACGGAGAAGGTCGTCGCGCTCGAGAACCAAGTTCTCGGTACCGTCAAGACCGCCGCCGACACGATCACGGACACGGTCGAGAAGGTGAAATCCCTCGTGACGGAAGGGCCGGGGGCGATCACCGACACGGTTAAGAACTCCGTCGCGGCCGTCACCGACGTGGTGAAGGAGCAGTTCGACGTGAGCCGGAAGATTCGCGAGAACCCGTGGGCCTCCGTCCTCGGTGCGACGGCGGCCGGGTTCGTGACTGGGTTGCTCGTCGGCGGCCGGCGGTCCGAATCGACCGTCCCAACCGCGACGAACCAAGTTCCGTTCACGCCGCCGCAGTCGTACACGCCGGCGGCGGCCCCGCGGGAACCGGGCATTCTCGACAACCTTTGGGCGAAGGTCCGCACGGAGCTGCAGCAGCTCGCGGAGGAGACGTTCAACACCGCGACCGCCTCGCTCCGCGATAACATTCACACCCAAGTGCCGAACCTCGTGAAGAACACCATCGAGGCCGGCACCGGCGGGCTGCATAACCGAATTCAGGATCGTCACCTGATGTAACCCTTAACTGGAGATTCCCATGCGACTGTTCGGCATAATCATGATCGTCGTCGGGGCCTTGATCTTGGGCTACGGCGGGTTCAGCTACGTGACCCAGGACAAGGTCGTGGACGCCGGGCCGGTGCAGGTCACGGCCGAGCGGGAAAAGACGGTCTGGATTCCGCCGGTCATCGGCGGCGTGGCCGTGATCGCCGGCCTCGTCATGCTGGCGAGCGGGAAACGCGACATCTGAGCAACACGACAGTCAACGAAGGCGGAGGAAAAATTCCTCCGCCTTCGTCATTTCTCTGGGTGTCGTCGATTCACTTCCGGTATCATCGCATCGCTTCAACCCACACCCCAGAGGCGGCGGATGACTCGCGCGAAGACGGAGTACCGGTACGAGAAGCTGACGTGGCCGGAGATCGACGACGCGGTCGAACTCGGCAAGGTGTGCGTCGTCCCGTGCGGGGCGGTCGAGCAGCACGGCCACCACCTCCCGCTGGACGTGGACCTCGTCTGCCCGGTCGGGATCGCCACCGGCGCGGGCCGCGAGATCGCCGACAAGTTGCTCGTCCTACCGGTCGTCGCCTACGGGTACACCGGGCACGTCATGGACTTCCCCGGCACGATCAACCAGGACTTCGAGCACTTCATGCACCACGTGCTCGACATCACGAAGTCGCTGGCGTACCACGGGTTCAAGAAGATCGTGTTGCTCAACGGTCACGGGTCGAACATGCCGAACCTCGACCTCGTCGCCCGGCGGACGAACCTCGAGACGGACGCCGAGTGCTGCCCGATCGCGTGGTGGAACCTGCTCACCGTGGACAAGGAGTTCCTCCCGAACTGGCGGCAGAGCAAGTTCCCCGGCGGCTGCTCCCACGCCTGCGAGTTGGAGACGAGCCTGTACCTGTACCTCGACGGCGACTACGTGCGGAAGGACAAGGTCGAAAGCGGCACGATCAGTTTCAACGACGAGAACAGCCCGTTCAACTGGGTGGACCTGTTCGCCGCGGGGCCGGCGACGGTCGTGTCATGGACGAGCAGCTACTCGGACACCGGCGTCCTCGGCGACGCGGAATTAGCGACGCCGGAGAAGGGGCGGCAGGCTTACGAGGAGGCGGTGAAGCAGCTCGTGCGGTTCGTAACGTGGTTCAAGGACCGGCCGAAGGACGTTCGCAAGGACCGTCACCGGACGCCGCCGACAATGCCGTTGCCGTGGGGCCAACGGCCGCTGGGGGGCGACGCATGACCATCGCGGACCTGCGGCTCACCGGCCTGACCGGCGGCACGGTGGAGGGCGGCTGGGCAAAGGAACTGACGCCGGAGGACAACGTCCACACCATCGTGGAAGTCGTCACCGACTCCGGCCTCGTCGGCGTCGGCAGCACGTTCACCAGCCGCGACCTCGTCGCCGCCGCCGCGAAATTGCTGCGGCCGTTCCTGATCGGCGAGCGGGCCGACGAGCCGGCGCGGGTGAGCGAGAAGCTGCGACAGCACACGTTCTGGCAGGGCCGCGGCGGGAGCGTCGAGCACGCCATCAGCGGCATCGACATCGCCCTGTGGGACCTGTTCGGCAAGCTCACCAACCAACCCGTCGCGCGGCTGCTCGGCGGCATCTACCGACACAAGATCAAGCCCTACGGCTCGCTTCTGTTCGACGAGGTCGAGCCGTTGCGCGAGAAACTGACGGCCGCCGTGGCGCGGGGGTTCCGCGCGATCAAGCTCGGCTGGAAGCCGTTCGGCCGCCGTGACTCGCGGACCGACGAACTGCTCGTTAGAACGGCCCGCGAGACGGTCGGCCCGGCCGTGGAGATCATGGTGGACGCCGGCGGTAGCGAAGCGTTCTGGCCGCACGGGTACAAGTGGGCGCTGCGGACGGCCCAGATGCTCGCGGCCAACGACGTAGCGTGGTTCGAGGAGGCGCTGCCGCCGGACGACGTGGCCGGGTTCGCGGAACTGCGGCGGCTCTCGCCCGTCCCCATCGCGACCGGCGAGGTGCTGACCCGGCGGCAGAGCTTCCGGCCGCTGTTCGAGCTGAAGGCCGTGGACATCGTCCAGCCGGACTGCACGAAGTGCGGCGGGCTGACGGATGCGTGGCGGATCGCCTGGGCGGCTTACGAGAACAACGTCCTGTGGGTTCCGCACGGGTGGAACACGGCCGTCGGGCTGGCGGCCGACGTGCAGCTCGCGTGCGCGATGCCGGTGGCGAAGTACGTCGAGTTCCTGACGCCGTCGCCGTATGTCGATGACCTGATCGTGAACCCATTCCGCCCGGACGCCGACGGGTTCCTGACGCTGCCGGAGAAGCCGGGGCTGGGCATCGACCTCAACCCGGAGGCGATTCGCCGGTACGGAGTTGGGTGACGGGCAACGGCCGATACCGGTAGCTCCACCACACGGCCGCACCGACGAACAGCACGATCACGTACACGTCGAACAGCGGGTCCCACGCGGCGCGGCCGGTGAGGCCCTGCCCTTCCTGCCAGCTCGTGAACACGCCGACGAACCCCTGCGACGCCATCGCCCCGACGACGCCCAGCCCGTTCATCAGCCCGAACAGCGCGCCGACGTGCGTGCCGCACTGCGGGATCGCGACCGACCACCAGTTCGGCAGCGTGACGTGCATCGCGCAGAACGACGCCCCCCACAGCGCGGCCAGCGAGTACGGATCGTCGCACCGGATGCCCGCGAACAGGCACGCCGCGGCCGTCAAGTAGCACCCGACGCCGAGGTAGCGGCGGGCCGTCACCGCGTCGTCGAAGGTCCGCGCGATCCAGTCGGCCAGCCAGCCGCCGAACAGCACGCCGACGGCCGACCCGGCCAGCACGAACGACGTGAGCCACCCGACCGCGCGGTTCTCCAACCCGCGGGCGTCGGCCAGGTACTTCGGGAACCACGAGTAGAAGAAGTACGTGTAGAACGCCCCGCACACCATGATCGCGGCGAGGACGAGGATGCCGCGGTTCGTGAGCGCCGCGCGCCACGGGATCGGGGCGTGCTCGTTCGCCGTCAGCGTGCCGCCCGCGCGGATCGTGGCGAGTTCTTCCTCGTTCACGCTCGGGTGCGCGGCCGGGTCGTCGCGGAACCACCACCAGAACCCGACGGCCCACACGACGCCGACCGCCCCGAACGCAACGAACGCCCACCGCCACCCGGCGTAGTGAATGAGCTGCGCCGTGGCCGTCGGCGCGAGGACGGCCCCGAACTGCGACGCGGCGATCATCGCCCCCTGCACCCGGCCGCGCTCCGTCAGCGGGAACCACCGGGCGATGACGCGGGCCGCGTTCGGGTACGCCCCGGCCTCGCCCGCGCCGAAGAGGAACCGCACGAGAATCAACGTGAGCAGGCCGGAACACGCGCCGGTGAGGCCGGTGAAGATCGACCACCAGATGACGATGCGGGTGAGGACGGCCCGCGACCCGTGCTTGTCGCCGAGCCGTCCGGTGGGAATCTCGAACAGCCCGTAGGCGAGGGTGAACGCCATGAGCACGTAGCTCATCTCGACGTTCGTGAACTTCAACTCGTCCTGGATCGGCTTGAGTGCCTGGGACATGCAGAGGCGGTCGAGGTACAGCACCGCCGACAGCCCGCACAGCCACGCGGCGACGACGAATCGCGCCCGCGTCGGCCGTGGTTCCGGTTCGAGTGAACCCATGTTTCGATGGCGGCGGCGGGACGGGCGGTGGGGAGGGTTCGACCCATTTGCGTCGAACCGCTCGGTAAGGTCAAGAAGATTTCGCGCCCGCCAGCTCCGGCCGCGGGCGGATCAACAGCACGAGCACGATCGACACCACGGCCGTACTCGCGAACGCGCCGAAGATCAGGTTCAGCGCCACGCCCTGACTCCGCAGTGCGCCGAAGCCCCAGTCGGCGAACCCGCCGCAACTGATGCTGACAAGGTTCATGATCCCGTACCCAGTGGCCCGCAGCTCCGGGCGGACGATCTGCGACAGGATCGGCATGTTGTTGCAGTCGAAGAACCCCCAGCCGAGGCCGAAGAGGATGAGGAACGCGACCGCGACCCACAGTTCCGGCGCGTTGCCGATGCCGAACAGCGCGGGAATGATGAGGGCCATCCCGGCGGCGCTGACGTTGATCCGGCCGCGAACCGTCCGCCGCATCGCACGGTCGGCCAGCCACCCGCCGACGAACGCGCCGACGAGGGCCGCGACGTTCACGAACAGCGTCGCCGAAACGCCGGCCTTCCCCTGACCGATGTTGAACTGCTCCTTCAGGATCGACGGCATCCAGTCGCGGACGACCCACCCGGCCAGCGCCGGGAGCGTGAAGTACAGCACGAGGAGGATAAACGACACGTTCGTGAGCAACTCCGTGAACGCGACCGTCGGCGACGGCTTCGCGACGACCGTTTCCGACCGCGGGGCGTCGCGGAGGATCAACAGCAGCGGCAGGGCGTAGGCGATGCCGACGAGGCCGGTCACGTCGAACGCGAGCCGCCAGCCGAGGGCCGGGGCGTCCGCGACGTACCCGCCGAACCCGCCGACGATGACGCCGCAGTAGATCGCCGTTTGGTGGAGGCCGACGGCGCGGGACCGCGTGTTGCCGAGGTGGTAGTCGGCGATCATCGCGAGCGCGGCCGGAATGTAGAACGCCTCGCTCAGCCCCATGAGCGTCCGCGTCCAGAGGAGGCCGTCGTAGGTCGTGACTTGTCCGGTCGCCCACGTCACGGCCGACCAGACGAACAGGCTGCCGCAGATGACGTACCGGCGGCTGAACCGGTCCGCAATGTACCCGCCGACCGGGCTGAGGAACGCATACACCCACTTGAACTGGCCGAGCATGTACCCCCACCGCGCCTTGTCCAGTGCCTCAGGTATTTCGTTCCCGATGGAGAACTGCATGGTCGTGAGCATCTGCCGGTCGAGGTAGTTCAGCAGGGCCACGGGCCAGAGCAGCGCGACTGTTAGCCACGCGGCCTTCGCGAGGGAGGGAGACGGGTTCATGCGGCGGGGCTACTTCGGGGGTGGGAGGAAGGACCACACGTCGGGCGAGCGGTCGCCGGGCCGGGCCTCGCCGCTCGGGAGAACCCAGGCGTCGCGCCAGCGGACGCACGGCAGCGTCACCCGCGGGGCGGGCAGCTCTCCGGCGGCGTGCCATTTGTTTTGTGCGATGTCGAAGCGGAGGATTTGCTTCGCGAAGCCGGGGTGTTTGTCCGGCGACGTGGCGACGTGTTCGCCGGTGTCGCCGCCGAGCACGAGGAACCCGCGGTCGTCGAACGGGGCCGGCGACGCGGTCGCCGCGACCGGGTGCGGCAGGTCCGGCATCGGCTTCCAACCGGTGTCGGGGTGGTAGACGAATCCGTCCTTCAAATATTGGCGTTCGGCCTTGCCGTTCTTGATGACGAGATCGACGCCGCCGACGAGGCAGAACGAGCCGCCGGCGTTCGCGGCCACGGCCAGCATCCGCGGGCGGCCGGGCCACGGGTCGAGCTTCCGCCACTTGGGGGACGTTGCCGCGAGGTCCATCGCGTAGAAGCACTTCAGCGGTTCGGTCGCGTCCGGCTTCGCCAGCCCGCCCGCGACGTAGAGCGTGTCGCCGATCCGCCCGCCGCACAGGTTCGCGACGGGTTCGGGCAGTGGTGGCAGCTCCGTTCGTGCGACCGACCCGGCCTTCCATTCCAACCGGAAGACATCCGCGTAGTGGCGATCCATGTCGCTGCCGCCGACGCAGATCACGCCGTCGCGGTGCGACACGGACACGCCGTAACCGAGCGGCCGCGGCAGCTTACCGGCGGCCTTCCAGTCGCCGTCCGGTTTTTCGAGCGCGAAGATCGTGTCGTGCCAGACCTTCTTGCCGCCGTTCCACGGCTTCTTGTCCGGGAAGTTGGCCCCGCCCGCGACGAGGAGGACGCCGTGCGATACGCCCGCGAACGCCCCCGCGAACCCCTCCGCGTCCGGGAGCGGCTTGAGCTTCATCCACTGGGCCGCCGCGGGGTTCGTGGTGAAGAAACATAGAGCAATAACGAGGACACAACAAACGGTCCAGGCTCGGTGAGACCTCTTGTTCCCTCCCCCCTTGGGGGGGAGGGTTAGGGAGGGGGGTAGCCTTCCTCC
>NZ_JCABYM010000136.1:0-16688 GCF_059499385.1 Limnoglobus sp.
GCCCGGCGGGGCTGCGAGCCGACCCGTCGCTGTCGCCCCCGTGCCCGCGACCGGTCACGGGCGCTCCCGCGGCGCGGACCCGCGACCGGTTTTGTTCCCTCCCCCCCAAGGGGGGAGGGAATAAGATCGTCTCGCAAAGCCTCGACGGATTTCTCCACCGTCACCACTACCCACTTCGAGGTCGGCGTGCCGCTCGTGTCGGCCGTGCTGTCGAGCGGGACCAGCACGTTCGCCTCCGGGAAGTACGTCGCGCAGCAGCCCCGCGGGATGTCGTACCCGACCACGATGAACTTGCTCGCCCGCCGCGTTTCGCCGCGGAAGTGGCTCACCAAGTCCACGACGGTCCCGGCCGCCAGCTTTCTGTCGGCCATGTCGTCGCGGTTCATCAGCACGACCCGGCGCTCGTTGTGGATGCCGCGGTAGCGGTCCTCCAGGCCGTAGACGGTCGTGTTGAACTGGTCGTGCGTGCGGACCGTCATCATCACCAAATGCCCCGGCGGCACGGCCAGGTCCGGCAGCGGCGACGCGGTGAAGTTCGCCTTCGCCGTGGTCGTCGGGAAGCGGCCGTCCCGCGGCTGGTTCGGCAGATAGAACCCGCCCGGCCGTCGGACCTTCGCGTTGAAGTCATCGAAACCGGGCACGACGCGGGCGATCCGGTCGCGGATCAGGTCGTAGTTCGATGCGAGCACGTCCCACGGGATCCGCGACCGGCCGCCGAGCGTGGCGGCCGCGAGCCGGGCGACGATCCGCGTCTCGCTGAGCAGCTGCGGCGAGCACGGGGCGAGGCTGCCGCGGCTGGCCTGCACCACGCCCATCGAGTTTTCCGTCGTCACGAACTGCTCAGCCCCGTTCTGCACGTCCCGCTCCGTCCGACCGAGGCACGGTAAGATCAGCGCGGTCCGCCCGGTGACGAGGTGCGAGCGGTTCAGCTTGATCGAGACGTGGGCCGTCAGCCGCGTGTTCTTCAGCGCCCGCGCCGTGAAGGCCGTGTCCGGCGTCGCGCTCAGGAAGTTGCCGCCGAGCGCGAAGAACACCTTCGCCCGGCCGTCGTGCATCGCGTGGATCGCCTCGACGGTGTCGAACCCCGGCTTCGTCGGCGGCGTGAACCCGAACTCCTCGCCGAGCTTCTGGCCCCACGATGGCAGGTGTTCCCAGATGCCCATCGTGCGGTCGCCTTGCACGTTGCTGTGCCCGCGCACCGGGCAGAGGCCCGCCCCCGGCTTGCCGATGCTGCCGCGGAGCAGGGTCAGGTTTACCACGTCCTGGATCGTCGCGACGGCGTGCTTGTGCTGCGTCAGCCCCATCGCCCAGCACGCGATGACCCGGTCCGATTCACCGAGCAGCTTCGCCACGCGCTCGATCTCCTCACGGCTCAGCCCTGTTTGATCGAGGATCGCGTCCCACGTCACGGCGTCGAGCGATTGCCGCAGTTCGTCGAACCCGGTCGTCTGATTCCGAACGAAGGCCGCGTCAATTTTCCCCCAGGAAATCAGGCACTTCATCAGCCCCTTGAGCAGCGATTGGTCGCCGCCGATCTTCACCTGGAGGTACGGGTCGGCGAGCGCCGTCGGGAACACGCCGAACATCCCGCGGACTTCCTGCGGGTTGTGGAACGCCAGCAGCCCGGCCTCCTTCAACGGGTTGACGGCCACGATCACGGCCCCGGCCCGCTTCGCCCGCTGGAGCGCCGTGAGCATCCGCGGGTGGTTCGTGCCGGGGTTCTGGCCGAGGATGAGGATGACTTGCGCCTTCTCGAAGTCGTCGAGCGTGACCGTCCCCTTGCCGATGCCGACGGTCGGTCCGAGGGCCGCCCCGCTCGACTCGTGGCACATGTTCGAGCAGTCCGGGAAGTTGTTCGTGCCGAACTGCCGGACGAACAGCTGGTACAGGAACGCCGCCTCGTTCGACGTGCGGCCGGACGTGTAGAACACGGCCTCGTTCGGGTCCGCCAGCGCGGTCAATTCCTTCGCGATGAGCGTGAAGGCGTCGTCCCAACCGATCGGCTCGTAGTGCCGCGAGCCGGGCCGCAGGACCATCGGCTCCGCAAGCCTGCCGAACCGCCCGTGCTCGTAGTCGGACAGCTTCGCGAGGTCGTCGATGGAGTGCTCGCGGAAGAAGTCGGCCCCGATCGTCCGCGTGTCGGCCTCGAACGCGAGGGCCTTCGCGCCGTTCTCGCAGAACTCGGCGGCCGTGCGGTTGCCGTCCGGGTCCGGCCAGGCGCAGCTCGGGCAATCGACGCCGTCCTTCTGGTTGAGGGTGAGCAGCGCCCGCGTCCCGCGGACGACGCCGGCCCGCCCCCAGACGTGCTTCAGCGACGACACGACCGCCGGCAGTCCGGCGGCGACGGCCTTCGGGTCGGAGACGGCGAGGCCGGTGTGCGCGTCCGGGCAGTCGGCCTCGGGGACGGCAGGGGGAGTAGCTTCCATAGCGGAATCTTGGAGCCTCCGGCAGACATGGACAAGGGCGATTCGACTTCTTGCCGCGGGGAGGATTCGGGTAAAATCACATCGTACTGACTTGAGGGTGAAGTATGAGCATGTCCGTGCTGGACGAAGCGATCGACCAAGAACCCCCGCCCCGGCCGGAGGTCCCGGAGGGATTCGAGATGGTCAACGGGCAACTGCGGGAGGTTCTCGTGAGTACGGAATCGAGTCGCGTTTCGGGAACCGTTTTCTTCGCCCTCAAGACCCACTGTGTCGCCCGTCAACCCGGTTGGGTTTTCCCCGAAGGAACGTCGTTTCGGTGTTTTCCGAACGAAGACCGCCGAACCCGGCGGGCCGACACCGCGTTCATTGCACTCGACCGGATGCCGCCGGCGACCTATCGGGATGAAGGCCACTGCACCACGGTTCCCGACTTGGTTGTCGAAGTCATTTCGCCGAACGATCTCGCGTATGACCTCGATGAGAAGTTGGAAGACTGGCTCGGAGCGGGCGTAAAGGTCGTCTGGATCATCAACACGCACGCCCGCACCGTTCGCGTCCATCGGGCCGACGGCACGACGGACTATTTACGTGCGACGGCCACTCTCACCGCCCCCGATCTGCTCCCCGGCTTCGCGTGCCCCGTCGCCGAGCTGTTCCGGCTCCCCGGCACGGCCGGGACCGGCGGTTAACTCACCGCCGCCAGCTTCTCCTTCTTCACCGCGTCCAGCATCGGCTGTACCATCAGGTCCAACTCGCCGCCGAGGACGGCGTCCATCTTGTACACCGTCACCCCGATCCGGTGGTCGGTGCAGCGGTTCTCCGAGAAGTTGTACGTCCGAATTCGGCTGTTCCGGTCGCCGCTGCCGATCTGCGACTTCCGCGCGTCCGCCCGCTCCTTGTGCAGCCGCTCCTGCTGCCGCTCGAAGAGGCGGGAGCGAAGAATCCGCATCGCCCGCTCGTAGTTCTTGTTCTGGCTCCGCTCGTCCTGGCACTTCACTTCCATCTCGTCCGGCGTCCCTTTGCGGTACCAAATCCGCACGGCCGACTCCGTCTTGTTGACGTGCTGCCCGCCCGCGCCGCCGGCCCGCATCCGCTCCCACTCGATGTCTTCCGGGTGGATGTTCACCTGCACCTCGTCCGGTTCCGGCAGCACGGCGACCGTCGCCGCGGACGTGTGGATGCGGCCCTGCGTCTCCGTCTTCGGGACCCGCTGGACGCGGTGGCCGCCGCTCTCGTACCGCAGGTGCTGGTAGACGCCGTCCCCCTTCACGCTGAACACGACTTCCTTGAACCCGCCCGCCTCGCCGGGGCTGTGCGAGATGTCCTCGACCGCCCACCCCTTCGCCCGCGCGTACCGGCCGTACATCTCGTACAAATCACCCGCGAACAGGGCCGCCTCGTCGCCGCCGGTCCCGCCGCGGATTTCGACGATCAGCCGGTCGAAGTCCTCGTTCGGGTCGATCAGTAGTTGATCCTCGATCTTCTGCCGCAGTTCCTCGTGCCGCGGCCGCAGCGCGGCCAACTCCTCCTCGGCCATCGGCTTCAGGTCGGCGTCGGCGAGCATCGCCTCCGTCTGCGCGATCGCCTCGTGCAGCTCCAGGAACTCCTGGTACGGCCGCACGGCCTTCGCGAGGCCGCCGTGCTCCTTCGCGACGGCCGCGAACTTCCCCGGATCGCCGGCCACGGTCGGGTCGCCGAGCTGCGCTTCCAGCTCGCGGTACCGGGCGAGCTTCTGTTCCATCGCGGGCCACATGGGACACCAGGGGACAGGGATCGGGAAACAGGGGACAGGGAACAGGAGTCAGGAAACAGACGGGCGGGAACAGAAATGCAGAAGGGGCCAGGGGCCGGAGGCAACGCCTCTGACACCTGGCCCCTGTTCCCTGTCCCCTGTCTACTTCTTCTCTTCGGCGGCCGCCTCGCCCGCGCCGGCGTCGGCCTTCTTGCCGTAGGCGGAGTTCTTGTACTTGTTCTGGAACTTCTCGACCCGGCCGGTCGTGTCCAGGAACTTCATCTTGCCGGTGAAGTACGGGTGGCTGGCGGACGAGATTTCCAGCTTGTACAGCGGGTACTCGTTGCCGTCCTCCCACTTGATCGTTTCCGTCGTCTGCACCGTCGAGCCGGTCAGGAACGAGAAATTCGCGGCCGCGTCCAGAAACACGACGGGGCGGTAGTTGGGGTGAACGCCTTTCTTCATGGCCGATCTTCCGTTATTTCGTTGGAGGGTTCCCGGATGAGTCATGATAGGCAACCCGCCGACGCGGGCAAGGGCCCGGGCCGCCCCAGCGACTGGTAGCGGCTTCACGGTTTGGCGAACGGCACGGCGTCAGCGTGCCGGTGGAAGCCGCGGGGACCGACACCGGCACGCTGACGCCGTGCCGTTCGCCAAGCACCCTCCCCCAAATGGCCGGGGGAGAGGGAACTAAGGCCCACCGCCGGCCGGGCTGTGTTAGAAATCCCCCCGCCGGCGGTACTAGAATGCGCCTACCGAACCGCTCCCTTTTTCGTCGAGATTGTCGCACATGACCACGAACCCCGATGTCGTCGTCCTCGGCGGCGGCCCGGCCGGCAGCACGGCCGCTACCCTCCTCGCCCAGCACGGGCACTCCGTCACGCTCTTGGAGCGCGAGAAGTTCCCGCGGTTCCACATCGGCGAGTCGTTCATGCCGGACACGTACTGGATCCTCCGGCGGCTCGGCATGTTGGAGAAGATGAAGACGAGCCAGTTCGTCAACAAGTACTCGGTGCAGTTCGTCAACGACCAGGGGACGGAGTCGCAGCCGTTCTACTTCTTCGAGAACAACCCGCACGAGTGCTCGCAGACGTGGCAGGTGCTCCGCAGCGAGTTCGACGAGCAGCTCCTCCGCAACGCCGCCGAGTACGGCGTGGACGTTCGCGAAGAGACCCGCGTGATCGACGTGACGTTCGACGGCGACCGGCAGACCGGCGTGCGGTTCCGCACCAAGGGCGGCGACGACCAGGTGCTGACGCCGAAGGTCATCGTGGACGCCAGCGGCCAGTCGGCGATCATCGGCAACCGCCTCAAGCTCCGCAACCCCGACGAGAAGCTGAAGAAGGCGAGCGTCTGGAGCTACTTCAAGGGGGCGCGGCGGGAGCCCGGCAAGTTCGACATCGGCGCGACGCTCGTGCTGCAACTGAAGGAGAAGAAGGGGTGGTTCTGGTACATCCCGCAGCACAACGACGTGGTCAGCGTCGGCGTCGTGGCCGAGGTGGACTACCTGTTCAAGGACAACAGCCCGCCGGAGGAGGTGTTCTGGCGGGAGGTCGAGAACTGCCCGGCGGTGAAGCGGCGGATCGAGGGTAGCGAGCGGGTGGACGTGTTCCGCACGACGAAGGACTACAGCTACCGCTCGACCCGGTTCGCCGGCGACGGGTGGGTGCTGGTCGGCGACGCCTACGGGTTCCTGGACCCGATCTATTCGAGCGGCCTCCAGCTCGCCTTCCGGTCCGGGTCGATGGCCGCGGACGCCGTCCACGAGGGCTTGACGAGCGGCGACCTGAGCGGGGCGCAGCTGGGCAAGTGGGGGCCGGACTTCCGGAAGGGGATGGACCGCATCCGGAAGCTGGTGTACGCGTTCTACGAGGGGTTCCACTTCGGCCAGTTCGTGCGGAAGTACCCGCAGCACAAGCGGCACATCACGGACCTGCTGATCGGCGACTTCTTCAAGGAGTCGATCGACGAGGTGTGGGAGCCGCTGGCCGACGTGCTGCAAGAAGGCCAGCAGCAGGAAATGCTGAAGGCGTGATCCTCGACTTCCGAAGTCCGGCTTCGACTTCGGAGGTCGCCCCGCGCGGCGACTTACTCGCATCCCTTATTGTTGCCGGTTGGACTTCCGAAGTCGAAGCCGGACTTCGGAAGTCGGGCGTTCGTTTCGTACCATCTCCCCATGCCCCGCCCGTTCCTCACCGCCGTCTGGCGGAACCTGATCCTCGCGCACTACCCCGTCCCGGACGAACTGCTCGTGCCATTGCTGCCGGCCGGCCTGGAGCCGGACCGCCGCGACGGCCGGTGCTGGGTCAGCCTGGTCGGGTTCCAGTTCCTCCGCACCCGCGTGTTCGGCGTCGGGTGGCCCGGCTTCCGCGACTTCCCGGAGTGGAACCTGCGGGCCTACGTCCGCCGCGGCGACCAGCGGGGCGTGTTCTTCGTCCGCGAGTTCGTGCGGAGCCGGTTCGTCGCGTGGACGGCCCGGCGGTTCTACAACGAGCCATACCTGGCCGTCCCGATGGCGGAAGAAGTCTCGCCGGAGGCCGCGACGTACCGCGTGCTTCACGGCAACCGCTGGCACGAGCTGCACGCGACCGTAGGCGGGCCGCCGTCCGTCCCGCCGCCGGACTCGGCGGACGCGTTCTTCATCGACCAGTCGTGGGGCTTCGGCCGCACCCGCCGCGGGGCGATTCAGCAGTACGCGGTGGAACACCCACCGTGGGCCGTCTACCCGGTGGCGGCGAGCCGCGTCGGTGTGGACTGGCCGGCGCTGTACGGCCCGGCGTGGTCGCCGCTGGCCGGCGTCGCGCCGGCGGCGGTGACGTTCGTCGTCGGGTCGGCGGTGGCGGTGTACCCGGCAAATCGTGGCAACGGGTCCGCCGTCTGAAGTGGCGGCGGGGCGACCCGAACGAAGGGGCGGTTACTCCGCGGTTTCGCGGTAGATCTCGTCGAACTTGTCGGCGACGTTGCGGAACACCATCATGAGGCCGGGGTCGAAGTGGCCCGGCGACGCGTCCACCATCGTCATCAGCGCCATGTTGTGCGACAGCGACGGCTTGTACACCCGCCGCGACCGCAAGGCGTCGTACACGTCGCAGATCGCCAGGAGGCGGGCGGCCAGGGGGATTTCCTCGCCGGACAGCTTGTCCGGGTAGCCGCTGCCGTCCCACTTCTCGTGGTGGTGGCGGGCGATGTCCACGGCCATCTGCAAGAAGCCGGTCGCGAACTTGTACTTCCGGGCCACCTCCTGGAGCGTCTCCGACCCGTTGGTCGTGTGCGCCTCCATCAGCACCCGCTCGTGCGGGTCGAGGCGGCCGGGCTTGTTCAGGATGTAGTCCGGGACGGCCGCCTTGCCGATGTCGTGCAGCGGGGCCGCGTCCTCCACCACTTGTAGGAAGTCCGGCGTCAGCCGCTCGGCGTACGGCGGCGTCTTCCGCGCCGCCTCGCCGAGCACCCGGCAATACTTCTGGAGGCGGATGAGGTGCGCCCCGGTCTCCGCCGACCGCTGCTCGACGAGCTTCGCCAGGGCCAGCACCATCGCCCCGCGGGCGTGGACCAGCTCGCTGTCGCGGGACGAGACGTTCCGCTCCAGCTCCTGGTTCAGCGTCATCAGGTGGCCGTTGAGCGTCTCCGACCGGTCCTGCGCGTCCTTCAGCTTGAGCGCCGCCTTCACCCGCGCCCGGAGTTGCACGAGGCTGAACGGCTTCGTCAGGAAGTCGTCCGCCCCGGCGTTGAGCATCCGCGACAACTCGTCGCCGCTCGTGCGGCCGGACAGCATGATGACCTTGATGTGCGGCGACGGCGGCGTCTGCCGAATCTTGCGGAGGACTTGCTCGCCGTTGATGCCCGGCAGGTCCACGTCCAGCAGGACGAGGTCGTAGTCGGTTTCGCGGACCTTGGCGAGCGCGTCGTTCCCGTTGCCGACCTCCTCGCACCGCGCGCCGTCGCCGGCCAGGGCCAGCTTGCAGACGCGGCGGACATCAATCTGGTCGTCGACGATCAGAATCTGGTGCGGGACCGGGGCGGCGTCCGGGACGCCGTCCGGCGTCGTGTCGATCAGCGCGTCCGGCTGGCCGTTCATGTCCGGGGCCGACTTCCCGGACGGCCGGGTGATCGACCGCAGGAACGGGAGCATCTCCCGCATCGCGGCCTCGGCCGTCGGGACCCGGTCGGCCGGGTTCAGGGCCATCAGCTTCGCCATCACACCGTCGAGCGACGCGGGCACGTCGGACCGGAACTCGCGGGCCGCCGGCGGGGCGAGCGCCCCGGCCGACCCGACCGGCGGGTCGAACGGGTCGCGGCCGGTGAGCATGAAGAACAGCGTCGCCCCGAGGCCGAACACGTCCGCCCGCGCGTCCACCCCGCGGGCGTTGCGGACCTGCTCCGGGGCCATGTACCCGATCGTCCCGAGGCGTGCGCCGTCCTTCGTCAGCCGGTCGTCCGGCGTCGGCAACCGGGCGACGCCGAAGTCGAGCAACTTCGCCGTCCCGTCCGCGGTGAGTAGCACGTTCCCCGGCTTGATGTCCCGGTGAATGAGGCCCTGGCGGTGCGCTTCCGTGAGCGCGTCGGCGACCTGGTGGGCGGCGAGGCACGCCTGTTCGAGCTTCATCGGGCCGTCGCGGGCGACCACGTCTTCGAGGTTCCGCCCGGCCACGTACTCCATGACCAGGTACGGGACCGGCGCGCCGTTCGGCCCCGCGCCGGGCTGCTCGCCGGCGTCCACGGCCGCGACGATGTGCGGGTGCTTCAGCCGGGTGACCGCGAGCACTTCGTTGAAGAACCGGTCGAGCGCCCGGCGGTTCTTCTCGCCGTCGATGAACAGCGCCTTCACCGCGACCGGCTTGCGGAGCTTGACGTGCTCCGCCCGGAACACGACGCCCATGCCGCCCGCGCCGATCTTCTCCAGGATGCGGTAGTTGCCGAGGACGAGCGTGTGGGCCTCGTTACCGCGGAGGCGGCCGACCTGGAACGGGGTGAGCAACTGTTCGGCGAGGAGGGCGTTGAGCAGGTTGTCGTCGTCCGGCGCGATGAGGATCGACTCCCGCTTCTCGGACGGCAGCACGTCCCAGTCGCCGGCCGGGATGATGGAGGAGGCGAGCAGTTTGCGCAGCAGGTGGGGCAACGGCGACGGGGTCCGCACCGAGTCCGTGAGGCTGGAAGAACGGGTCGCCATGACAAAATCCAATCGTCCGGTAACTCGCCCGACCGTAGCGCGATTCTTGCCTGACTTGGAGGGGCGAGCCGTAGGCACGTACTGCCTGAGTTTAGTGTCTACTTCTGCCCCTGGAAGGCGATTCGTCAAATCCCGCATAAATCCCCTCGCGGCCGGGGCGAATTTTCCGGCCGAACCGCGAGACGCGCATTTCGATTCCGGTCCGGGCGCGATATTCGCGGCCCGGCGGAAGAGGGCTTAACGCAACTTACACTGCTTCAATGTCAGGTCCACCCACGCCCGGTTCACGTCGGACATGGTCACGCACCCCGGCAGCGGGCGGCCGTAGTCGATCAGCTTCTGGAACCCGCCGAGGTCGTAGGCGCGGCGGAACACGTCCTGGAGGTCGAGCATCGTGTCCCGGTCGTCCACGGCCAGCGGCAGCTTGAACTTCGGCAGCCGCTTCTGCACGGTCGTGGTGTAAATCTCGAACTTCCCCGGCGACAGCGGGCGGGTAACGGAGAACGTGTAGTCGTGGTCCGGCAGCGAGTCGCGGGCGAAGTCGAGCGTCGGGTTGCCGTGGGTGACGAGGTCGATCTCGAGCGTGGCGGCCCGCAGGTTGTCCTGGAGCTTCCGCGTGGCGTGGTACGCCTCCCGGCCGACGCCGGTGGTCTTGTTCGTCGGGCTGACCACGTCGATGAGGGTGACGAGCCGGCCGTCGGTCCGCTCGCGGATCTCGATGAACTGCTCCTCGTGCGGCTCGCGGATGACGGACGTGAACAGCGGCATCTCGACGGTGTACGCCCGGAGGCCGACGCGGGCGCGGTACCGGTCCACGAGGCTGGGCAGGAGGATGTGGTACAGCCCGGAGACGAACTGGTGCTGGAACGCGGCCCAGTGCTTGGGGTCTTCGAGGAACGGGTCCATGCCGGGGAAGGGGCTGGGCATCGCGGTTCTCTCCAGGGGTCGGGAGGTGGGCGACCGACCGGTGGGACCGGTCGTTCAGCGTGTCCGACGGTCGTTCCGAATTTGCGGGTTGGAGAGATTGTACCCGATCACGGGTCGGGTTCGCTAGGGGGCGGCGGCGGGAAAATCGGGGGTGCCCGACGGCGTCGCCGAAAGTCGAGGCGATGGGGATGACTGAGAAGTGATTATTCCACCAGCCCGGCGAGTTCGACCCGCAGCCGCTTCAACACGCGGCTCTTGGCGATCAACACCGCGTTGAGCGACAGCCCCAATTCGGTCGCCACCTCGCCGGGCGGGCGGGCGTCGACGACCTGCCGCCGGAACGCCTGCCACGTCGCCGGCGTGAAATCCGGTTCGACGGCCCGTAGCGCGCGGGCGGCCAAATGTTCGTCGTGTTCCCGGTCCCACAGTCGGCCGAGGACACTTTCCGGGTCGGCGACGGCGTCGAGATCGACCGCCGGGGCGAGCGGGTGGTCGCGGAAGTACTTCTTCGTGTGGTTCGTCAGTATGACCCGCAACCAGCCCCGGAACGCGCCGGGGCCGCGGCGGTCGAACTCGCCGACCCGGCGGACGACGACCACCATCACCTCCTGTACCACGTCGTCCCGGTCGCCCGGCGGCACGCCGGCCCGCGCGAGCCAGCCCCGCAGCACCGGGCCGTACACGTCCACCAGCCGCCCCCAGTCGTGGCCGGTCGGGGCCGTCGTCAACCGGTCGAGCCAGGTGAGGGAGGTTTCCATGGCGGCCTTCGATCAGGGCTTCCGTCCCGCCGCCCGCACCTCCGGCGGCAGTGCCAGGAGGTAGACGACGCTCGGCCCGCTGCACGTGATGACGGCGTACTCGCCGTCGGGGGAAAAGTCGTGGGTGTCAATCCCGCCGCGGTCGAGGCGATGGGTGCCGACCACCTTGGCGGACGGGACGTGGATCAGCCGCACGTCGGGGTCGTTCGGCGTGGCCCACAACACGTAGTTCAAGTCCGGGCTGACGGCGCTCGCGCCGTGCCCCTGGGGGATCGACAGCAGTTGAACCGGCTCGTCCCGGTCGAGCCGCCAGAGCCGCACGCCGCCGGGGTGACAGGTGACGAAGCTCTTACCGTCCCGCGCGGCGCGGGCGTTGAGGACGAGGGACCGATCGGGCGAGGTCCACCACCGCAGGATGTTGCCGGATTCCACGTCGATGAGCCGGATCGTGGTGTCCTGCTGGTTGTAGTCGTAGACGACTACGGCCTTGTCGCCGGCCGCCACGGCGAACGGCACGTGCATCGTGTCGAACGCGAACTTCCGGCGCTCCCGCGTCTCGACGTTCCAGAGGCGCACCGTCCGATCGGAGTGCCCGCTCGCCAGCCACGTCCCGCCCGCCGCGAGGACGCCGCTGTGCGTGTTTTGGGTCGGCTCCTCGATCGCGGCGACCGGCTCGCCCGTCTTGAGGTTCCACCCACGGATTGCGCGGCCGCCGGCGTGGTGACCGTAGGAGAATAAGGTCCGACCGTCGGGACCGAACGCGAGCCACCCGCATCCCGGAACGGTAGCCACCTCCCGGCCCGTGGCGGATTCCCACACCCGCGCCGTTCCGCCGCCGGCATCGCCCGTCGCGGCGTAGTACCGCCCGTCCGGGGAAAAGCGGCTGACGTAGGCGTGCCGTTCCGGCCAATCGTGCTTGCGGACGAGCCGCAGTTGCGGGACTTGTTGGTTGAGGTTGACGACCGGGGCCGTACCGGCCGCGGCCGGTACGGCCTTGCCCTCCCGCCGGATCGTCACGGCGGCCGCGCCGTCGCGGCGGAGTTTCAGCGGCGCGGCGTCGGGCACGTCGATCGTCAACTCGCTGCCGTCCGGTTTCAACCGCAGCCGCTTCGCGTCCAACTCCCACGTCTGCTTCGCCTTCGTGTCGACGATGCGGACGAGGTCGCCGTTGCGCCTCATTTGCACTTCGATGTCCGGGTCGTCGGCCTCGACGACGATGACTTCGTTGTCCCGCTGAATCTTGTACACGACGCCGGCGGCCGCCGTTGCGGTCGCGACCAGGATTCCGAGGGCGACGGCCCACCGCCTCGCCGGCGCGGGGCGGGCGTAAGCCCCCGGCCGGTTCGGCGTCGTGAGGGTTTCTCCGCCCGCCCAGGGGTCCAGGGCCGCGGCCACGTCCGCCGCCGTGGCGGGGCGGTCGGTCGGCCGTTTCGCCATCATCTTCTCGACGACCGCCGCGAGGGCGGGCGGCACGCCGGTCAGCGGCTCGGGCGACCGGGTCGGGTCGCGGTGGGCGTCGAGCTTCCCCAACACCGTGGGGGCCGGGTACGGCACGCGGCCGGCGAGTAGGTGGTACAGGGTGCAACCGAGGCTGTACACGTCCGCCCGGGCGTCCGCGGCGTGGGCGGCGTCCGCCTGCTCCGGGGCGATGTAATCGGGCGTGCCCATGACGACGTTTTCGGCCGTCAGCCCGGCGGCGCGGTCGTCGGCCCCGACGAGGCCGAAGTCGAGAACCTTGGTCGTGCTGTCCGGCGTGCGAATGAGGTTTCCCGGCTTGATGTCGCGGTGAACGAAGCCGGCCGCGTGCGCGTGGGCCAACCCGCGGGCCGCGTCGCGGACCGCCCGGCACGCTTCGGCGACGGGTAGCGGTCGGGCCTTCACCAACTGCGCGAGCGTCTCGCCGGGGACGTACTCCATCACGAGGTAGTGCGTGCCGCCCGCCTCCTCGGCGTCGAACGCCGTGGCGAGGTTCGGGTGGTTTAACTGCGCCGCGGCCCGCACCTCCCGGCGGAACCGCTCGACCGACCCCGGCCGGGCGAGGAACTCCGGGCGAATCACCTTGAGCGCCACCGGCCGGCCCATGACGACGTGCTCGGCCAGCCAGACGCGGCCCATGCCGCCTTCCCCCAGCGGGCGGATCAACGTGTACCGCGGGTGATCGACCAACCCGGCCGGCGGGAGGGTCACGGAGAAATCCCCCGCCTCCCCGTCCCAATCGACCGTCGCGGCCACCGCCGTCCGGTCCGGCGGCGGCGTCACGCTCGCGGCCCGGACCGCCGCGGCCTTCGCGTCGGCCGAGGCGATGAGTTCGACGAGCGTGTCCCGCGGGCGAATGGTGGCCGCCCGCGCCTGGCAGTCCGTACACCCGGAGAGGTGTTCCTCGACGCGGGCGTGAAACGGGTCGGGTAGTTTACCAATCAAGAAGTCGTCCAGGTCGCGGCCGGTCGGGTGCGTGGCTGGCATGGAATACTGTCCGCGGGGGTCCGGCGATTGTTACCCAGAGTACATGCGCGGCCGGCGGGAATCCTTTCAAAAAAGTGCGGCAACGACTCGAGATGTGCCTTCGACGGGGACGAAAAAAAACCGGGCACGGTTGCCCGTGCCCGGTACCAGACTTACTTTCGGGTCCCGTCCATCCCTTCGGTAGCCTGGCTGCTTAAACCGCTCCCCCCTCGGAGCGGAACAAGCCAACGCTAACGTCCACTCGCGTGGACCCCGAACGACACAAAGACTGCCGCCGGGTCGTCTTCGGTCACCGCTCTCGCGGGGCCGAAGACACAGGTATCTAGGTCGCGATTCCACGGGGGGCAAGCGGATCAACGAGAAAAATCTTGCCCTTCAGACCCCGCGCAAATGTTGACAACACCTGGGCATCGAGACGGACGACCGTTACGGTTTGGAGACGGCCCGGGCCGCCGGCTGCCAGTCGGCCGGGATCGGCCGCCGCAGGTCCTCGCCCGTGTACCGCCAGAACCCCACCGCGTCCTCGCCGAGTTGCCACGAGTAGGCCGCCGGCCGGCCGTTGATCCGCGTCGGGAAGTCCACCTGGCCCTTCGCCGAATCGACCAACGACACGCCCAACGTGTCCAGCTCGTGAACCGCGCCGGCCAAGGACTTCTCGCCCGCCGTGATGGCATCCTGAATCGCGTACCGCCGTTGCCGACTCGCCCAGGTCAAGGCCCGCCGGTATTCCTCCAGCGTCGCCCGTTCCGGGGCCAGGGTGTTCAACTGCTCGGTCGTGGTCACGATGTCCGTCACGATGCTCTTCACCAACGGTAGCATCTGGCGGGCGGTGGTTAAATCCAGATTCACGGCCTTCCTACGCGGCTTCCCCGAAGGGTTTGTGGCACGGTTAGGAGAACTGTTCATCTTTAGCTCCCCGTTAAGGTTGGTCGCCGGTCGCCCGGCGGTTACTGCATTCTATGTCGCGATCCGCCTCGAAAGGGAGTACGGGCCGGGGTTCCGGGGCGATTTGGGAAAAACGCATCGGCGACCCACTAGTTATACGCTTCGACGGGACAATCCTTGCGGCGGTTTGGCATCGGCCGGAAATCACTCTATAGTTCGCCCGTACGTGACTACGGAAGCGGTTTCGCCCCACGATTTCGGCCGCGGCAAGATATGTCAGTGCCCACCGCCAACCCGTCCGCTGCTTGGTTCGTCAAGGAGCTGACGACCGCGCACGTCTTCGAGGCCGCCCAGCTCGCGCCGTACCTCGCCGAATTCAAGGCGCTGCACCGCGGCGGCGACGCCGTCGCCCTCGCCGACTACCTCGTCAACTGCGGCCTCCTCACCCGCTACCAGGCCAACCGCTGCCTCGCGCACGAGGCGAGCAAGCTCGTCCTCGGGCCGTACCTGATCGCCGAGCCGGTCGGCAGCGGGACGATCGGCGACGTGTTCCAGGCCATCGGCCGGTCCGACCGGAAGCGGTACGCGGTCAAGGTGTTGCCGCTCCGTAGCCTGTGGAACGTCCGGCAGGCGAAGAAGCAGGTCGAGGCGTTCGCCAAGCTGCCGCCGCACCCGGCCGTCGTCCCGTTCCTGGACGTGGACTCGGCCGGCGGCCACCACTACCTCGCCTGGCCGTACATCGAGGGGGTCACCCTCGCCCAACGGGTCCGGGAGAAGGGGCCGGCGTCCGTCGCGGCGGCGCTGATGGTCATGACCCAGGTGGCCGAGGGGCTGGCCGTCTGCCACGCGCACGGCATCGCCCACGGGCTGTTCAGCCCGGCCCACGTCCTCATCGGCGTGGACGGCCAGGTCCGCATCCGCGGCCTCGGCATGGGGGCCATCCTGTCCGAGAACATCGCCGACGACGAGTCGATGCTGGACACCATGTCCAGCGCGAGCGCGGCCATGGGGATGCTCGAGTGGTGCGCCCCGGAGACGCTCAACTCCCCGACCCTCCGCGACCCGGCCGGGGACATCTACAGCTTCGGGTGCGTGTTCTACTTCCTCCTCGCCGGCCAGTCCCCGTTCCCGGACGGGAACATGGTGGACAAGGTGCTGGCCCACCAGACGCTCCCGCCGCCGGCCGTCCGGGCGCTGAACCCGAACGTCCCGGCGTGGCTGGACGACCTGATCCAACGGCTGTTGAGCAAAACCCCCAGCCGCCGGCCGGCGTCGATCGACCAAGTGCTGTCGAAGCTACTGGCCGGGTCGTCGGAGGCGTTCGTCGAGCTGCCGCCGGTCCCGCCGGGCGAGGCCGCCCCGGCCCCGCCGCCGGCCCCGCCCGCGAGCCTGACGCCGAAGCCGCAGATCCACGTCGAGACGCCGCGGCAGATGCACGTCTCCACCCCGACGCCGTGGCAACCCCCGGCCCCCTCGGCGAACCGCGGCCCGGCCGGGCCGCCGTCGGCCAGCGAGATCGACTTCGGCGACTACGCCCCGCCGGACGACGGCCGCGACCGCCCGTGGGCCGTCCCGCCCCGCCGGTCGGACCCGGCCCAGGACTCGCCGATCATCCTGCTCTCCCCGGCCGCGGCCGCGTCGCCGCCGGTCGTGCCGATCATCCTGAAGGGGGCCGAGTACCCGACGGTCCTGCCGGTCGAGGAAACCCCGCGGCCGGCCGCCCGCCGGGTCTCGACGGCGCTGCCGGCCCCTCTGACGTACACGGCCACGGACGCGCCGGCGGCGGCCGTGGCGTTCACCGCCCCGGCCCCGCCGACGTTCCGCCGATCGCTGTGGGAGCGGCTGAAGTCGTTCTTCACACCGATCCGCCCGCCGGTGGCCGACACGGTGCAACTGAGCGTCTTCGGCCCGGCGACCGTCTCCCCCGGCGACAGCATCAAGTTGCAAGTGTTCGCCCACAGCCCGGAGCTGTTCGACAGCGTGAACACGCTCGCCCGCGCGTTCCACGCCGCCGCCGCGCCCCTGGCGACCGGGTACGTGACCCGGCCGGTCGAGCGGGCCGCCGCCCTGGCCCTGCACCTGAAGGTGGCGAACGCCGGCGTGGCCCACTCCCACCTGACGCTGATGTGGCTGGGCCAGCCGCAGCCGCGGGCGTTCGACGTTCACGTCCCGTGGGAAAGCCCGTCCGGGCTGACGGCCGTGAGGCTGTCCGCCGGCGTGAACGGCCAGGAGAGCGGCCAGATCGACTTCCAGCTCCACGTCCTCCCCCGCCGCGGGTGAGCGGCTTTATATAGCCGCCGGCTTGCCGGCGGGGTTATGCGACACCCAAA
>NZ_JCABYM010000137.1:0-16471 GCF_059499385.1 Limnoglobus sp.
GACCACGCGAGCGGAAGCCGACCCCTACAACCCCGCCGGCTGGCCGGCGGGGTTTGGGGCGTCGCAAACCCCCGCCGGCAAGCCGGCGGCTATATAAATGACCGGTCAGTTGCGGGCCATTCTTGTTACTTCGCCTTCAGGTTGAAGTTCTTCCCGTCGTTCGGGCCGAACTGCAGCACCGTGGTCAGGTCTGTCTTCTCGACCGTCGAGTACCGGTCGGCGATCAGGTTCGTGGCCGCGCTGTTCCCGCTGCCCGCGGCCAGGCCCATCTGGAACGAGTCCATCCCTTCGCCGGCGGTCGGCATCTTGCCGCCGGTCTTCCCCTGAATCTTCGTCGCCGTCACCTTGTAGTTCCCCTCGCCGGCGTGGCTGAGGAACATGACCTCGTAGCTGCCGTCGTCCTGCGTCGTGACGTTGCCGACGGCCACCTTCTCGCCGGGCGAGTAGAACCCGAGGGTGACGCCGCCCGTCGGCTTGCCGTCCACGGTGACGGCCCCCTTCACGATCACCTTCTGCCGCTTGTCCGCCCCGCCGCACCCGGCCGCCGCGGCCAGGGCCAGGGCCAAGAAGAAACACGTTGTCCGAGCCATCGCACGTCGCATGTCAAAAACCGCTCCTATTTGTGGGATGAATGAAGGCGGCGGGGCCGACGGCCCGCCGCGGCTACCGGCTTAGTTCTCGGAGATGACCTCGCCGCCGTTCTTCGTGTTCATGCCGAAGAACGTCGTGTACGTGATGGAGTCGCGGAGGAACCGGACGGACCCGTCGCACATGACGAAGTTCGCCCCGCCGGTGTGGTAGCTGCTGAACACCCAGGCGTACACGCACCGCGGCCCCTTCGGCGTGCAGGCCGTGTCGAACGGGGCGTTGATGTTGAACCGGGCGTCCCCGCCGGGCGTGTACCCGATCGTCGCCGTGTGCGTGCCGGACCCCCAGTACGGGCCGAACACGTCGGCCGTCCCGGACTTCTTCTGGACCGACTCGCCGATGGCGATCGTGTTGCTCGTCCCGTCCTTGATCTCGGCGATCTTCGTCTTCGTGTTGTGGCCGAACGCCCCGGCCTGGGGGACGCCCCAGTCGAGCGGGCCGTTGTAGTCCGTCAGCCCGCCGGCGCTGAACAGGTAGTTCCCGCGGGCGGTGTTCGGCCGCTGGTAGAAGTCGGCCGGGTTGGCGGCCGTCGTGACGACCTCCGGCTCCTGGTCCGACGGGCAGGTGAACATGACCAGCTTCTGGCTCTGCACGATGGCGTTCGGGTGCGTGGCCGTCAGCAGCGCCGCCTTCGGCCCGCCGTTCGCCCCGAACGGGTTCGACAGCGACCCCGGCACGGTGAAGTCGTACTGCCGGTACAGGTTCTCCTGCTCCAGGTTCGGCAGCAGGTACACGAACCCGCTGTGGTTGTACACGTACCACTCCGCGTCCTGTTGGTAGAACGACTGCGACTTCGGGCACGTCGAGCCGCACCCCCACCGGCCGGAGTTCACCAGCGCCGGGGGCATGTAGTTGTTCACGCCCTCGTAGTTGTGCAGGGCCAGCCCCATCTGCTTGAGGTTGTTCGAGCACTTCGCGCGGGCCGCGGCCTCGCGGACCTTCTGGACGGCCGGGAGCAACAGCCCGATGAGGATCGCGATGATCGCGATCACGACCAACAACTCGATGAGGGTGAACCCTCGACGCGCGACGCCGGAGCCAGGCATAGTGCCACCTGATGGAAAAGAATGATGATGGATGTGGGAGAAGTCGCGGGGGAGGTGTTGGCCACCGGGGAGATGGAGCCGACGGTAGTAGAATACCCCGCGACCGCCGCGGCGGGCAAGGGAAAACTTCCGGTTCTCAAATTCCCCTCATCGGGCCGCGGTGCTCATGCCGGACCACGACGCATTCCACCGGGCGATCCTGGCCGAGCCGGCGGCGGACGTTCACCGCCTCGTGTACGCCGACTGGCTGGACGAGACCGGCGGCCCGGCCGACGCGGTGCGGGCCGAGTTCATCCGCGTCCAGTGCGAGGCCGACGCGCTCCCCGCGTTCGACCGCCGGCGGCGGGCGCTCGACCAGCGGGCGACGGAGCTGTTCCTCCAAAACTGGCAGACGTGGTGGCGGCCGATTTGTCTGGCGCTCGACCTGCCGGCCCCGCGGGCCGAGGACCGGTCGCTGCTCGGCCGGGTGCGGCGGGGGGTGCTCGGCGGCAAGCCGGCCGGGTGGCCGTACTACCCGACCGAGGCGGTCGGCACGTACACCGTCCGGCGGCACTACGACCCGGCCGTGCCGTGGCCTCTGCGGCCGTTCGTGTCGGCCGGGTTCGCCCGCGGGTTCGTGGACGCCCT
Organism: Limnoglobus sp.; assembly: GCF_059499385.1. Taxonomy (NCBI): domain Bacteria; kingdom Pseudomonadati; phylum Planctomycetota; class Planctomycetia; order Gemmatales; family Gemmataceae; genus Limnoglobus; species Limnoglobus sp. The sequence continues at coordinate 2,322 of NZ_JCABYM010000137.1, forward strand.
CGACCTGAGCGGCGAGTCCGTCGCCACCGGGCCGACGCTCACCGACTGGCTCGGCGTCGTGCCGGCGCAGTCGCTGCGGCTGACGACCCGCACCGCGTCGGACTTCTCCCCGGACGACACGCCGGCGCTGCGGAACGTGCGGACGCTTCAACTGGAAGTGACGGACGCGAACAACGTGGCGACGTACCTGTGGTCACCGAACCTGACGGCGCTGGACGGGTTGTCACTGGTGTCACCGGAGGAGGGTGTGTCCGCGGCCGAGATCGCGGCCGTGGCGTCGTCACCGGCCGCGCCGCGGCTGCGACGGCTGTGGCTGTCCTGCGGGGACGAGTCGGCGACCACCGGGTTCGCGGCCGAAACCCGGTTCACAGCCTTGCGGGAATTATCGATCTTCGCCTTCATCCGCAACGGCATGTTCGCGGTACAAGCCGGCCCGACTGAGCGGTGCGTGACGCAGTTGGCCGCGTCGCCGATGCTGTCGAACCTGGAATCATTCAACCTTTGCACGCTCGATGTGTTGTCGTCCGTCGCGTTTCGCGCCCTGTGCCGTCGGCCGTGGCCGCGGCTGACGACGCTCGATGTGGCCGACCCGCTGACCCCGGCCCACGTCGCGGAGATGGTGGAGGCCGACGCCTTCCCGAACCTCCGGGTGCTGTCGGTCAGCTTCGTTCCGGAGCAGGCGAACGAGTCGCTCGCCCGCCTCGTGCGGTGGCCGCGGCTTAAGCAACTGACGTATTTCGGCGGGTTGTCGTTGGAGCGGGCCGACCCGAAGTTGCGGGCGGCGTTCGCGGAAGCGTTCGACCCGGCGGCGACCGTGACGCTCGACGCCGGCGACCCGGACCCGGCCGTGCGAAAGGACCGCGAAGCATTCACCCGCGACTATCTGCTGCGGCGGGGGTGACGGGCCGGTTACTTCACCCGGATGTCGAAGTCGAACTTGTTCTCCGCCCCGTCCGCGATCTCGCGGACCTGGTTGCTCTTCGAGTTCCACGTCGCCGGGATCGTTTCCTCCTGCGCCACCGGGCTGTCCGCCCGCGCCCGGATACGGGTCTGCGCCTCCGCCGGCAACCGGGCGGTCACCTTGGCCGAGTCCCGCATGCGGGTGATCTGAATCTTGTTGGTGCCGACCATCGCCTGGCCCTTGTACTGGCCGTCCACGATGTCCATGATCGTCGGCGGGCGGCCGTCGGTGGTGAACATGATCTGGCCGTCCGGCATCGGCTTGCCGTCGAGCGTCACCGTGCCGGTCACGGAGACGTAGGCCGGCGGCCGGTCGCCGCCGCCGCACCCGGCGGCGGACAGCAGGGCCAAGCAGGTCAAGGTTGCGAGTGTGCGGGTCATGGCCGTGAGTGGGTAAGGGAAATCGCCCCGGCCGAACGGCCGGGGCGGGATCGGGCGAAGGGGATCGGGCGTCAATCGAGGCTGAACACGCCGCCGTCGTCGCGGGTCGCGAACCGGGCGAGGGTGACGAGGTCGATGCTGTCCCGGAGGAACCGGACCGACCCGTCGCCGACCAGGCAGTTCACCCCGCCGGTGTGGGCGGCGTTGAACGGCGTGTTCGACCCGGCGTCGTCCGCCCCGCCGCCGAACTGGGCCGGGTCGTTGAGGTTCGAGCAGATGCCCTGCGCCGTCGCCGCCGACGTGCGGGACACGACCGGGTTCCACCCCCGCTTCTGGTTGATCCGCCACCGGACGGTGGTGACGTTGAACCCGCGGGCGTCGCCGTCCGGCGTGCCGGGCGTCGATTGCGCCGCCCCGCCGGACAGGAACCCGTCGGCCGTCGCGCCCCAGTCCGGCCGCTGCCGGCCGGGGTTCGCGCCGCCGGTGTTGTCGAACAGGAAGTCGGCGTCCTCGGTCACGCACCCGGTGTTCGACAGCCCGTCGGACACGCCGGTCAGGGCGATCCGCTGGAACCGCGGCGGCAGCATCCCGCCGCCGCTGGCGATGCCCGACCCGCTCCACCCGGCCGAGGTCCGCCGCTCCCGGAACGCCCCGGTCCCGTCGATGTCGTCCACCGCCCCGGCGATGCCCATGTAGCTGCTCCGGCAGACCTGCCGGTCGCCGGACAGGTTGTGCCGGACGCGGGCGTTCACCAGCGGCTGCTTCGGGTCCGACGGGCAGCGGTACACGGACAGGACGGCGTTCTCGGCCGCGGCCGTGTTCACGTTCGACGAGCTGAGCGGGTTGCCCACGTCCGCCGGGTCGTTCCACCCGGAGTTGCCGAGGAACGTGAACCGGCTGTACAGCGGCCCCTGCTCGACGTAGGGCAGGATGAACACCAGCCAGCAGCTGCCGTCGCCGCCGAACTGCGTCCCGGACCCGGCGTAGGGCGGCCGGTCGATCGCCATGCCCGGCGGCAGGAAGTTGTTCACGTCGTGGTAGCCGTGCAGGGCCAACCCGATCTGCTTCAAGTTGTTCTGGCACTTGGCGCGGGCGGCCGCCTCGCGGACCTTTTGCACGGCGGGCAGGAGCAGGCCGATCAGGATCGCGATGATCGCGATCACGACGAGCAGCTCGATCAGCGTGAAGGCGGTCGGCCGTGCGGCCCGGTCGATTCGCCCCCGAACAGCGGTCAACATGACGAAACTCCAGGAGAAAAGACGATGACGGGGCGAGAATTGTGAAGAAACATTACTAAAGTTTGTTAACTATATACCGCAACTCTGACCCTTCGCAAGAAGAATCTCGTGAGTATGGGGCATGGGCGGGCGAAACGAGGGGGGCAGACCAACAACCCATAATACGCAGGCGGTCAAAAGCAAGCGCCAAATCAGATTAGAATGTCTTTTTCAATTCTCATTTATCACTTGATTGTTGCTCCGCGGCCTGCGAAGCGTGGGAACTAATGTGTCTCGACCGTGCCGGAGTGGGGAATAAACTTGCGAAATCTTCATTGGCGAGCGACCGCGGCTCTGTGCCGGTCGGCCGGTGCGATTCGCTGGCCGACCGGAACGGGGGCCACGGTCGCTCGCCGGTTCGCTACGCGAACAGTTGCGACATGACCCGCCCGCGGTTCAGCTGCACCGGGCGGGCCACGCGGTCGCGGACCTCCGCGTCCGGCGGCACGCCGAGGGCGTGGTACACCGTCGCCCCGATGTCCTCCGGCGTGAACGGCGTCGTGCTCGGGTACGCCCCGTGCGCGTCGGACGCGCCGATGACCTGCCCGGCCTTCACCCCGCCGCCGAAGAACAGGCCGCTGAAGCACGCCGCCCAGTGGTCGCGGCCGATCTTCGCGTTCCGGTCCTGGAAGCTCAGCTTCGGCGTCCGCCCGAACTCGCCGACCACCATCACGAACACGTCGTCCAGCAGCCCGCTCTCCGACAGGTCGTCGTACAGCGCGGACACGGCGCGATCGAGCGGCGGCAGCAGGTCTCTTTTCATCCGGTCGAAAATGTTGGAATGGGAGTCCCAGTTCTGCACCCGGCCCATGTTCGCCTGCACGACCGTGACGCCGGCCTGCAACAGCCGCCGGGACAAGAGCAGCGACTGGCCGAACAGGTGGCGGCCGTACTTCTCGCGGACCGCGGCCGGCTCCTGCGTCAGGTCGAACGCCTTCGCCACCCGGCCGGACGTGAGCAGCCGGAACGCGCTGTCCTGTGTGTCCGACAGTTTCTTCACTTCCGCCGATTCCGCGAGCCGCGTTTGCTGCTGGTTGATCGCCGCGAGCAGCGCCTTCCGGTTGTTCAACTCGTCCGCGTCGAGGCCGGGGGCGATGCGGAGGTTATCGACCTTGAAGTCCCGCTTGTTCGGGTCGGCGTTGAGCTGCCACGGGTCGTGCCGCGGGCCGAGGAACCCGGCGTGCTGGCCCGGCCAGTGCAGGTTGCCGTCCGACAGGAAGAACGGCAGGCTGACGCCGTTCGGGACGCCGTCACTGCGCGGCCGGAGGTAGTTCAGCCCGGCGGCGTAGCAGGGCCAGTCCTCGCGGGAGATCGGCTTGTCGAACCGCACGCCCGGTTGGACGGTCCCGGTGATGACGTGGTGCGTCGCCGCCGTGTGGTTGTTGTCCTTGTGCGTGAACGTGCGGACGAGCGCGAACTTGTCGGCCCGGCTCGCGAGCTTCGGCAGGTGTTCGCCGAACCGGACGCCGGGCAGCTTCGTGGCGACGCTGGCGAACTCGCCGCGGATTTCGGCCGGCGCGTCCGGCTTCGGGTCGAACGTCTCGAACTGGCTGGCCGCCCCCGTGAGGAACACGATCAACACCGACTTCGGCTTGCGGACGGCCGAGGCCGTGCCGACGCCGGCGAGGCTGACGCCGAGCAGCCCGGAGTAGCCGACCTGAAGCAGTTCGCGGCGGGTGATCCCGATGCTCATGGGGCGTCCGAACGAGGAAAGTGGGTTCCGGCGGGTACGTCCGTTGTACCCGCGAACCCGCCCGGACGCAACTATATAGCCGCCGGCTTGCCGGCGGGGTTTGGGGTGTCGCAAAACCCCGCCGGCAAGCCGGCGGCTATATCAAGCGGCCTTCAGCCGGAACGGGCCGACGACGCTGGCGTCGGCGCTCTGCTTGAGGCTGTTCAGCTCGCGGAGGGTTTGTTGCAGCACCATGCCGACCACGGTGTCGGCGTTGGCCCGCCGGAGCAGGGTGGCGATCTCGGCGGCCGCCCACGCGACTTCGCTCGCGTCGATGGTGGTCGCGGCCGGGGACGCGGGCGTGCGGGATTTGGTCGTCGTCATGGCCCAGAACCTCCTTGTTCTTGGGAAGAGGAAGCCGGGATTGTGCGACAACGCCGCCGGGACCGCAAGGCCAACCTCGCGGGCGGCGGGTCGGGGTGGCTTTCTGCCGTCGAGGTCGCAATCGCGTCCAGGACACGCAACGGCGAGCGTCACGGCGTGAGCGCGACGTGTTGTCTCGAACCCACAACGACATCGTCCCAACCGCAACGGTAGAACCCAGAGCGGAAGCGACGGGGTGTGGGAGTTGGTCCCACACCCCGTCGCTTCCGCTCTGGGTTCTACAAGAAATGATATCCAGCCGCCGCGTGATTCGAGACAACACGTCGCGCTCACGCCGTGACGCTCGCCGTTGCGATGCGTTCCGCCGCCGACGGCGTGAAGGTTGAAACGAAAGCGGGACGCCTCTCAGCGTCCCGCCCCCGCGCGAGTCAATCGCCCCTTACGCCGGCTTGACGGCGACCTTCGCCCCCGCCTCTTCCAGCTTCTTCTTGATGTCCTCGGCCGTCTTCTTGTCCACGCCTTCCTTGATGTTCTTCGGCGCGCCTTCGACCGTCGCCTTCGCTTCCGCCAGGCCCTGGCCGGTCAGCTCGCGGACGACCTTGATGATGCCGATCTTCTTCGCCGCGTCGAACCCGGCTTCCAGGACGACGTTGAACTCCGTCGGCTCGGCCGCCGGGGCCGCGGCAGCACCGCCGCCGCCGGCCGCCGGGCCGGCCATCATCACGCCGCCGGCCGCCGGCTCGATCTGGTACTTTTCCTTCAGGTAGTTCTTCAGCTCGACGGCCTGGGCGATCGTCAGCCCCGCCAGCTTGTCACCGAGTTCAGCAACCGCGCTCATGGGAAGGTCCTTTCGGAGTTAGTGCCGGGTGAAGCGGCCCGGCGAAGCGTAATAGTTTGAAGTAGGGTGGGCATTGCCCACCGCGCGCGGTGGGCAATGCCCACCCTACGGAGAACGTCAGGCCGCCGGCGGTTCGCCGCCGGCCGGGGCCGCCGCTTCCGCGGGGGCCTTTTCTTCGATGGTCTTCAGGATGCTGGCCAGTTCCGCGCCGGGGCTGGTGATCGCCGAGATCAGGCTCGACCCCGCGCCCAAGAGCGCGCCGAGCACGTCGCCGATCGCCTCCTGGCGGGTCGGCAGCGTCTTCGCCAGCTCGAACGTCACCGCCTGCCCGTCGGCCACGGCCGTCCGCACCTTGTACTTGTCCGGGGCCTTCGGGTCCTTCTTCGAGTCCTTGATCGCCCCGTCCACGGCCGTCGCCAGGCCCTTCACGCTCTCGCCGCCCCAGCACAGGAGCGTCGTCCCGGTGAAGCCCTCGGCCGCCACGCCGTTCTCGGCCAGCACCTTGCTCGCCAGGGAGTTCTTGACCATCTTCACGCCGATCTTCTTGGACCGGAGCGTGCGACGGAATTCAAAGTCGGTCGCCGCGTCCACCTTCGTCGGCTCGACGAGGACGTAGCTCGTCACGCCCTTGAAGGCGGCCCGCATCGCGTTCAGCTCGAGTTCCTTGATCTTCTTGCTCATGGGTGTCTCCAGGGTTACATCGAGACCCGGATGCCCGGACACATGGTCGCGGACAGCACGATGCCTTGGATGAAGTTCCCCTTCACCCCGTTCGGCTTGGCCGCGCGGACGGCCTCGACGAACACGTTAATGTTCTCCACCAGCTTCGTCTCGTCGAAGCTCATCTTGCCGACGCCGGCGTGGATCTGGGCCGTCTTGTCCGACCGGTACTCGACCTTACCCGCCTTGAACTCCTTCACCGCCGCGGCGATGTCGGCGTTCGCGGGAATCACCGTCCCGGCCTTCGGCGTCGGCATCAGCCCGCGGGGGCCGAGGACCTTCCCGAGCCGGGCGACCTGCGGCATCATGTCCTGCGTGGTGATCGCCACGTCGAAGTCCATGAAGTTTTCCTTCTGGACCTTCTCGACGAGGTCGGCCGCGCCGACCACGTCCGCGCCGGCGGCCTTCGCCGCGGCCTGCTTGTCCGCCGGGGCGAACACGGCCACGCGGACGGCCTTGCCGATCCCGTGCGGCAGCGGCACGGCCCCGCGGACCATCTGGTCGCCCTGCGTCGGGTCGATGCCGGTGTTGATGTGAATCTCGACCGTCTCGTCGAACTTCGACCGCTTGAGCGACTTGAGCAGCGCCACCGCCTGCTTGAGCGGGATGACGCCGGCGTCCTTCGCCTTCTTCGCGTTGGCGGCGATGACCTTCTTGAGCTTCTTGCCGCGGGGCGGGCAGACGCCGGCGGCTTTCTTCTTCTTCGGCTGGTTCGGATCGCCTGCGGCCGGGGCAGAGGCGGCCGGCGTGCCGTCCGGAGCGGGCGGCGGCGTCGCGGGCTTCGCGGCGGCGTCCGTCGGCTTCGGGTCGGCGACCGGACCGGCCTTCGCCTCGGCCTGCGGCTGGTCCGCGGCCTGAGTAGCGGCGTTTTCTTTGGCCATGATCCTTCTCGCACTCAAAAAAGCATCCCCGGTCCGTCCGGGGATGTGGTTCGCATAGTAGTAGGCACACTCCGTGTGCCGTTTGTTCGGCGTCTCGGTGAGTTCTCGGAAGTCGCTGCGACCCGTAGCAGACGGCACACGGAGTGTGCCTACTACTATGCCGTCACCGTGATGCCCATGCTGCGGGCCGTGCCGGCGATGATCCGGGCGGCGTGGTCCACGTCGCGGGCGTTCAGGTCGTTGAGCTTCTTCTTCGCGATCTCCAGGACCTGCGCCTGGGACAGCGTGTGGTTGGTGTACTTGCCCTGCTTCTTGGCCGTCGCCGGGATGACTTCCTTCCCCTGCTTCTTGCCCGCGGGAATCTTCGCGGCGAGCTTGATGAGGACGGCGGCCGGCGGCGACTTGATTTTGAACTCGAAGCTGCGGTCCGAGTAGACGGTGATGATGACCGGCAGCATCAGGCCCTTCGTGTCCGGCCCGGCCGTCTTGTCGTTGAATTGCTTCACGAACTGACCGATGTTGACGCCGTGCGCGCCGAGGGCGGGGCCGACCGGCGGGGCCGGGGTGGCGGTCCCGCCGGGGCACTGGAGCTTCACCTGAGCCGTAACCTGCTTCGCCATGATCCACCTGGAATGCTGCTACAACCGCGGTTCGCCGCGCAGATAGACAGATTGGTGTACAACCGAGGGCCAGCGCGGCCAGAGCGCGGCGGGAAAAATGCGCGAAACGGCGGGGAAAACCCAAGACTTCCGAAGTCCGGCTTCGACTTCGGAAGTCGATCCCGCGCGGGGACGTTGAGATGGCACGGTGTCGTTGCCGGTCCGACTTCCGAAGTCGAAGCCGGACTTCGGAAGTCAGGTTCTGCTTACTTCCCGTACACCGCCTTCGGGTCGAACACCGGGTCGGCGACGACCTGCAACTCGCCGTCGGTCAGCTCGCGGAAGAAGCAGGACTTGTACCCCTCGTGGCACGCCGCCCCGCCGATCTGCTTTACCTTCAGCAGCACGGCGTCCGCGTCGCAGTCCACGAACACGCCCTTCACCTCCTGGACGTTGCCGCTCTCCTCGCCCTTCCGCCAGAGCTTGTTCCGGCTGCGGCTGAAGTAGACGGCCCGCTTCGTGCGGACCGTCTCCTCGAACGCCTCGCGGTTCATCCACGCGATCATCAGCACCTCGCCGGTGTCCGCGTCCTGCGCGATGGCCGATACCAACCCGCCCGCCTTGTCGAAGTTTAGCATCAGTAGTCCTCTTGCACCGGCGGGCGGCCGAACGCCGCCTTCACGTCCGGGTTGGCGAGCACGATCACCGCCCAGATGCCGACCGGCGTGGCGCAACAGCAGCACCCCGCGAGCGGGATGATCCCGGCGATCGCCCCGGTCAGGGCGAGGCCGTAGCTGCCGAGCGACCGCATGGCCACGCCGCCGACGATCATCAGCAGCGACAGCACCGCCCCCAGGATGTAACTCCCGCGGTTGATGGGCGTGTCCATCCGCATGTCGTCGGCGGACTCCTTGTACACCTCGGTCCACCGGTCCTTGTCCGGCCCCGGCGGCATGCCTTCCACCCAGTCGCGGAACATGTCGGCCGCCGCCGTCGGGTTCTGGAACGAGTAGACCAGCGACGTGATCTCGAGCAGCAGGCCGATGGTCCCGAACACGATCAGGATGATCGCCGGGAAGGCGACGCGGGACCGGGCGTAGTCCCGGCGGCCCGGCCGCCGCGGGCGGTCGTCGTAGTCCCGGTCGTCGCGGTCGTCGTACTCGTTCATGGTCGGCCTTCGTTAGTAGGTGAGCACGCTGAACACGTCGTAATTCGCGAGCTTCTCGCGGCCATTTAGGAACGCCAGCTCGACCAGGAACGCGCACCCGGCGACGACCCCGCCGGCCTGCTCGATCAGCTTGCCGCCGGCGGCCATCGTCCCGCCGGTCGCGAGCAGGTCGTCGATCAGCAGCACCCGCTGGCCGCGCTCGACGCCGTCGATGTGCATGTGCAGTTCGGCCTCGCCGTACTCCAGGTCGTACTTCAGGCTGTACGTCCGGTACGGCAGCTTCCCCGGCTTCCGCAGCGGCACGAGCGGCTTGTGCAGTTTCAAGGCGAGCGGGGCGGCGAACAGGAACCCGCGGGCCTCGGCCGCCGCGATCGCGTCGATCGGCTTCCCGGCGTACCGGATCGACAGCAGGTCGATGGCGTGCTGGAACGCGGTCGCGTTCGCGAGCAGCGGCGTGATGTCCTTGAAGAGGATGCCCGGTTTCGGAAAATCGGGGATGTCGCGGATGAACGGCGTCAAATCCATGTGTGGAATCCCGGAGCGCGTGGAACCCGCGTGTTCCTTTATAGCGGGGGCGTGATGTCGGACCTTACGATTCGCCGGGCCACGGTCGCGGACGCGGAAGTCATCGCGGAGTTCAACCGCCGCCTCGCGTGGGAGTCGGAACACGTCGCGCTGGACATGGCCGTGCTGCGGGCCGGCGTGACGGCCGGCCTCGAAGACCCGCACAAGGGGTTCTACACCGTGGCCGAGCGGGGCGGCGAGGTCGTCGGGCAGACGCTCGTGACGTTCGAGTGGAGCGACTGGCGGAACGGGTGGTTCTGGTGGGTCCAGAGCGTGTACGTCCGGGAGGACGCCCGCCGCGGCGGGGTGTTCCGGGCGCTGTACCGGCACGTCGAGCAGCTGGCGGCGGCGGACCCGGCGGTGATCGGCCTGCGGCTGTACGTGGAGGCGGACAACGACCGGGCGAAGCAGACGTACCGCGCCCTCGGGATGCGGGACACGAGCTACGGGATGCTGGAGGTGTACCCGCTGCCGGGGCGGGCGAAGCACGTCGGGTAGCCCGGCCGTCAGAGGAACTTGCCGACCGGGAAGACGGCGACGAGCGGGGCGATGACGGCGAGGAACTCCTTTAGCCAGGTCGGGGCGACCGGGGCCGCCGGCGTGGCCCCGGTCGCGGCCCCGGTCGCGGCCGCCGGCAGGCCACGGCCGAGGACCAGGCCGCACGGCACGAACACGAACGCCAGCGCGACGGTGAACACCCCGCCGATCAGCAGCCCGACGCCGGACGCCATCTGGTGGACGTGTTGGACCAAGAACTCGTCGTCGAACAGCAACTCCGGGAGCCGGTGCTGGACGGTTACCTGAACGGCCCCGGCGACCAGCAGCCCCGACGTGCAGTACAGCAATCGCTGGAACTCCCCGAAGCATTCCTCCCGGTGGGCACTCGCCTCTCGGTGTTCGTCGGATTCCAGCCGCTCCGCCGGCCGGGTGGAGGAGTGGACCAGCGCGCCGAGGGCCAGTGGCACTGCCACAAGCACCGCGATGATGGACCCGTTGCCCACGCCCGTCAGCCAGGACGCCGCCTCCTCGATCTTGACCGCCTTCCGGGCGGCGGTCTGCAGAAGGGTGGCGACGTTCTGTTTCCCGGTGAGTGGGAACAGCCCGGTCCGGTCGAGCAGCAGGACCGTCATCAAGGCTGCGACCAGAATCAGGGCAGGGAGGGCGAACGGTAGGACGCCGGCCCCGCGGCCGTGCCGCGTTGCGGCCCGGACGGCCAACACTAGGACCACGACCGCCATCCCGCCCTGGAGCAGGTTGGCGACCGTCCAGACCTGCAACAGGGACAGGCACCGCGCCTGGACGTCGACGTACATCGCCCGTCGGTCGAACGCCTCGGTCGCCTCCTTCAGACTGCCGATCAGGACCGCCGGTTGGGACCCGATGAGCGGCCCGGCGGGGTTCTTCTTCTCCTTCCCCTTTTCCGGTTCCGCCGGGGCGCGGGCCACTAACTGTCCGAACCGGTCCTTGAGCCGTTGGTCGGGTTGGGCGTCCGGCCCGGTTAGCTTGTCGGTCGCGTCGAGCAGGCTGTTGCCCGCCACGAGCAACAGGGCGGCGGTGACGGCCACGCCGAGGGCCGGGAGGCAGGCGAGCCGGAGCCGTCGTGACATCATCGTCGGGACCTCGTGGCGCGGGGTGAAGGCGAACATATCCGACCGGCCGCCGGATTGCAATTACCGCTTGAGCACCAGCTCGCCGCCCACCTCGCCCGCTAGCTCGAACCCGGCGATCAGGAAGTCGTCCCGGACCCGGACGCCGACGAACCGCAGGTCGTCCAACCGGGCGGACAGCTTGACGCTCGGGCCGGCGGTCAGTTGCCCGTACCGGCGGTTCGCGTCCGCGCGGGCGGCCGCGAGGGCCGGGCCGAGGTCGAGGCGGACGCGGTCCTGGACCTCCCGGCAGACGGCGTCCTTGCGGAGCCAGGCGGCCGCGCGGGTCAGCAGGTCGTCCGTCTCGACGGCGAAGTCCACGCCCGTCAGCCGGACGACCCCCCGCTCGTCCGCCGCCAGCCCGCACGTCAGGAACAGCGTCCCGACGACCGGCCGGCCGGCCCGCCGGTCGGCCCGCACGTCCAGCCGGGCGTACACCGCCTCCCCCTTCGCGAACAGGGCCGCGTCCCGGATCAAAAGCGTGTCGCCGCCGCCCAGGTCGATCCGCCGGCCCCGCACGGCGGCCGCCAGCGCCGGGTTCGCCGCCGCCAACTCGACGCCGACCGGCAGCAGCACCCGGAACCGCGGGTTAACGTCCTTATTTACGACCAGGGGCGTCAGCGGGGTCGCCGCGCGGGCCTCTGGCGGGCGGGCGAGGACGGCCGTTTGCACCGCCCCGTCCACCGCCACCCGCACCGTCAGGGCGTCCGGCCGGTCGAACCGCAGCGACTGGAGGTAGACGTTCTCCGGGGTGAACAGGGCGTACCCGTCCGGGTTCGCGGTCAGCTTCTGCGGCTGGAACGCCGCCGCCCACGCCGCCCCGACGTGCTCGCGGACCTTGAGCTTGTCCCGCGCGTCCGCCAGCACCCCGGCGACCAGCGCCGGCGCGAACGAGTTGACGGCCGACTGGAACTCCTTCTTCAAGGAGAGGTTGATCAGCCTGAACAGCTTCGTGTCCGCCTGGTTGACCGTCACCGCGAGGGCGTGCTCGTGGGTGAAGTTCCACGCCCCGTCCAGCCCCGGCGCGATCCACCCGTCCACCGCCGCGTCCACGGCGAACGTCGCCGACAGCGTCGGCGACTTCGTCTTGATCGTGGGGCCGAACGGCGGAATCTTGACGATGATCCATTTGAACGCGCTGACGTGGACGCGGCCCTTGAGCCGCGTCGTGAGCCGGACCTTCGCCGTCTCGCCGTCCTGCCGGGCGGTCAGCGCGAGCGGGTCGCGGGTCAGGTCGTAGCCGACGCGGATGCCGCTCAGGCCGCCCGTGTCCGGCGGGTTCTGGTTCCCCTGGAACCGCTTCGGCACGGCGGCCTCGGCGAGCGCCGCCAGGTCGGCGAGCGGGGCGTGGAGCGTCAACCCCATCTGCGACCGGTAGCCGGGGAATGCGTCCGCGATGCGGGCGGCCGACCCGCGGACCGGCTCGACCACCGGCAGCTCGATCGGCCGCTGACGGAACGCGCGGTCGAGGTACGCGATCCCGAGGAACCCGAAGTTGATAAGGAGGGCAAGGGTGTAGGCCCGGCGCATCGCACGTCTCCGGTGAAGGGGCGACTCGCGAGACGGAACGTATCGTTATTCGCTCCTTGCGATGTGTTCGCAACAGACACACGATTAATTCACAGTTATCGTCAGACAGAATGTGCTACGAACTGAAAATGAGAGGATTTTGAGGCGGGCCAATACAACTCGCCCCGATTTCACCCCAGTCGGAACAGCTTCTTCAGCGCCTCGATCAGCGTGCCGCGGTCGCCGTCCTCCTTGCTCGCGTCCTGCAGCGCCGCAATCGGGCCGTGCAGCAGCTTGTTCTGGAACAGCCGGAACGCGCCGGCGACTTGCTCCTTCTCCGCGTCCGTCAGCTTGCCGTTCAGCTTCGCCAGCAGCGGCCCCAGCACCTCGTCGCGGACCTTGTCCACCTCGCTCCGAAGTTGCTGAATCACCGGGCCGTTCTTCCGCCGCTGCCAGTCGTCGAGGAAGTTCCGCACCTCCAGCGCCACGATCTGCTCGGCCGGGCGGAGGTGCGCCTGCCGGGCCGCGATCGTCTGCTCGCGAATCCGCGTGAGGTCGTCGATGTTGAACAGGCACACGCGGTCGCCGTCGTGGATGGCCGGGTCGAAGTCCCGCGGCACGGCGATGTCTAGTACTACCAGCGTCCGGCCGTGCCGCCGCTTCGGGACGATCTGTTTCGCGAACCGCTTCGCCGTCACGATCGGCTCGCCCGCGCCGGTCGTGGACAGCGCGATGTCGGCCTCGCCGAGGGCGTCGTCGAGCTTGTCCCACGGGATCGGCGTGCCGCCGCACCCGGCCGCCACCTCGACCGCCTTCTCCGGGCTGCGGTTCGTCACCAGGATGCGGCCGGGCCGCAGTTCCTCCAGGTGCTTGAGCGTCAGCCGGCCCATCTTCCCGGCCCCGATGACGAGGACCGTCTTGTCGTGAAAGTGGTCGAACACCTGCTTCACGTAATCGACGGCGACGCTGGACACGGAGACGTGGCCGAGCGAGATGCCGGTCTCGGTGCGGACCCGCTTCGCGGTGCGGAGGGCGTGCGGGAACAGCGCGTTCAGGAGCGGCCCGGTCGTGCCGAGCTTCTGCGCGAAGTCGAAGGCTTGCTTCACCTGCCCGGCGATCTGCCCCTCGCCGACGATAAGGCTGTCGAGGCTGGCCGCGACGCGGAACAGGTGGCGGGCGGCGTCGCCGTCCAGGTGCGAGTACAGGTGCGGCTGGAGTTGGGCGGGGGAAAGGCGGTGGACTTCCGCGAGGAACTCGGTGGCGAGGTCGGTGCTGAGGGCCGTCGGGCCGAGCGGCCGGGCGAGGAACAGCTCGACGCGGTTGCAAGTGGACAGGATGGCGGCCTCGCACGCGAAGCGGGCGGCGAGTTCGGTCGCGGCGCGGGCCTGCAACTCCGGCGGGAACGCGAGCCGTTCGCGGACCTCGACGGCCGCCGTGCGGAAGCTGCACCCGATCACGCGGAGGTTCATGCGGACCCTCCGAAGCCGAAGGCGTTCTTGGCTTTGTTCCCTCCCCCCTTGGGGGGGAGGGCTAGGGAGGGGGGTGAGCTTC
>NZ_JCABYM010000138.1:0-16345 GCF_059499385.1 Limnoglobus sp.
TCCCCCCCAAGGGGGGAGGGAACAAAGCCTTCGGCCGCATCGCCCGTAGATACGCCCGCAGCATCCGTAGTCGCTCCCGCGGCGTCGCGAGCCACTCGACGAGCGACGCGTTCAAACTCGCCAGCGCGTCCAGACGCGCGATCGTGTCGAGGGCCGCGGCCGGCTTCGCCGACTGCCAGTCCAGCACCGTGACCGAGAACGACCCCGGCCGGACGAACACGTGCTTCGCCGCCAAGTCCGGCGTGTCGAACCCGGCCGCGTGCAGCGCCGCCAGCGACTCGCCGAGGCGGGCCGCCAGCGTCGCGCGGTCGGCCGCTGACAGTGCGGTGTCAGCCAGCACGGCCCGCAGGTCGCGGAAGCCGGTCAACTCGTCCACGAGCAGGAACGCCCGGCCGTCGCCGTCTTCGCCGTAGGCGACCCAGTGCGGCCCCGGCAGCCCGGCCGCTTCGAGTCGATCCAGCACCTTCGCCTCGCGCTCGGACCGCGACACGCGGCCGAACCCGTCCCGCCAGTTCTTCAGCCGCACCCGCCAGTTGACCGCGTGCTCCCGCTTCAGAAACAGCGTCCGCGTACCGCTGCCGGACTTCATCGCCACCTGCAGGACGTGCCGGTTCGCGTGGCCGGAGACGATCTCGCCGGGCAGGGCGAGCGCGTCCGCCGCGGTGCGGACGCCGCACTTCGCCAACCAGTTCCGGTACCGGGGATGCACGACGACGAACCCGCGAACCGGCCCGGTGGCGGCGACCACCACGTCCGGCTCGCGGAGGCCGATTAACTCCGCGTCCACCGGCGGCATCAAGTTAACCAACATGGCGAACCTCCCGGTGCGGCTCGAACCCCGCCACCCAGTCGCGGGCCGCGGCGAACACTTCGCCGGGCGACAGGTCGGTCATGCACTGGTGGTGGGCGAGCGGGCAAACGCGCTGCTGGCACGGGCCGCACGGCAGCCGCTTCTGCAGGTGCAGGGCCTTCGCGAAGTACGTCTCCGTCCAGCCGACGTGCGTGGGGCCGAACAGCGTCACGACCGGCACGCCGAACGCCGCCGCGAAGTGCCGCGGGCCGCTGTCCGTCGTGACGAGCAGGCTCAGCCGCCGGACGACCGCCTTCGTCAGCCCGACTGACAGCGGACTGTCAGCGAGCGACGCGACGTTCGGCCGGCCGGCTTGTTCCGCGATGCGGTCGGCCTCCGCCCGTTCCGCCGGGCCGCACAGGACGACCACGGCCGTGGACCGCTGCTCGGCGAACCGCCGGGCGACCTCCGCGAAGTGTGCCGTCGGCCAGTGCTTCGCCGCGCCGAACGCCCCGCCGGGGTTCAGCCCGACGACCCGGTTCACGCGGTTCAGCCCGTGCTTCAGCCAGAAGCGTTCGGCGTCGGCCTCGTCCGTCGGCGTCGTGAACAGCTCCATCCGACGGCCGGGGTCCGGCACGCCGAGCGGCGTCACGAGCCGGTTGTAGTCGTCGATCACCGGCGACGGCTTCGGCCGCCCGTCGCGGCCGCGCTTCGGGTAGAAGCGGTGCGTCAGTAGCGCGTCGCGGAAGTAGCGGGCGTAGCCGACGACCTGCCGCGCCCCGGCGAGCCGGGCGACGAGCGCGGCCCGGAACGAGTTCGGGAACAGCACGGCCGCGTCGAGCTTCTCGTCGGCGAGGCGGGTCAGTACGAACCGGAACCGGCGGTGCCGGGGGCCGGCCTTGTCGAACGGGACGAGGTCGTCGAACCACGGCGACCCGGCGAGCGTGTCCGCGACGTAGGGCTTGCACACGGCCAAGAGCCGCGCCCGCGGGAAGTGCTCGCGGACGGCCCGGACGGCCGGCGTGGCCATGACCACGTCGCCGATCCAGTTCGGTAAGAAGAGGGCAATCGTTCGCATCCGTGCGTCCGAGTGAAAAGGCGATTCACCGCGGAGGACGCGGAGAACGCGGAGAGAAAACAAGAGTTAATTTCCGTCTTCCAAACTCTCTTCCGGTTTTTCCTCAGCGTTCTCCGCGTCCTCCGCGGTGAAATCTCTTTTCAGCAATTCCAACAGTTCCGACTCACCTTCGATCAGCTGGAAGCCGACCCGCAGCGCCCACAGGCGGCGGCCGGCGAGGTCGGCGAGCCGCAGCTTCACCCAGTCCTTCTGCGTCGTCACGACGACCGCGTTCGGCGGCAGCTCGTTCGCCCAGCGGGTCAGCTCGGCCACGTCGTCGCGGGTGTAGGCGTGGTGGTCGGCGTACGCGCGGAACGTGACCGGCTTCGCCCCCAAGGATTCGAGCGTGCCGCGGAAGGCGTCCGGGTTGCCGATGCCGCAGAACGCCGCGACCGGCGACCGCGCCAACGCTTCCAGCCCCTCCCGTGATTCGTCCGGCCCGACGAGTTCCAGCGGGGCGTGGACGGCCTTCGCCACCGGCTTCGTCGGGAACCGCCGTTTCAACCACGCCGCCTGGTCGTCGGCCGTCGTCGCCTGGTCGCACCGCGTCAGGATGATCGCGTCCGCCCGGCCTAGGCCACTCACCGGCTCGCGGAGCAGGCCGCGGGGGAACATCGATTCGCACGCCAGCGGCCACGTCGCGTCCAGTAGCACGATGTCCAGGTCGCGCCGGAGCCGTCGGTGCTGGAACCCGTCGTCGAGGACCAGCGCGTCGGCGTCGAGTTCTTCCACGGCGGTCATCGCCAGTTGCACGCGGTCGGCCCCTTGCAGGTGCGGCACGTCCGGCAGGTTCTCTTCCAGGACCATCGCCTCGTCGTTGCGGTTCTGTTCGGCCCCGTACCCGCGGCTGAGGATCGCCGGCCGCAGGCCGCGGTCCCGCAGGAGGGCCGCCACGTACTCGACGCACGGCGTCTTGCCGGTCCCGCCGAGCGTCAGGTTGCCGACGCTGACGACCGGCACGGCGGCGCGGAACGTGTGCTTCCACCCGCGGTCGTACAGGGCGTTGCGGACCCGCGTGCCGAGGGCGTAGGGCCAGCTCAACAGGCGGAACGCGGCCCGCGCCGCGGCCGCGCCGACCCCCCGGCGGCGACCGCGAACGATGGCGAGGAACGTCTCCGGCCGCATGATGCCGCGAAGGGTAACACGGCGAAACGATGGGCGTCAACGGCGATTGACGACGGGATTTTTACTTCTTCCGCAGGTCCGCGAGCGGCTCGAACTTCTCGAACTCGGCCTTGCTGATCGACCCGTCCTTGTCCGCGTCGATCTTCTCGAACGTCTTCTCCGGGTCCATCTTGTCCGCCAGTTCCTTCGCCTTCTCGCCGCCCTTCGTCGTGAGCATCTCCTTCATCTTGTCGATGCCGACCTTGAACTCGTCCTTCGACAGCTTGCCGTCGGCGTTGGCGTCGAGCTTCTCGAACATCTTGGCCTTGTCGAGCTTGCCGAGCTTGCCCTTCGCCTTCTTCTCGTCCTCGGCGGACGCGGCGGGGAACGACAGGCCGACGGCGAACGCGGCGAGCAGGAACAGCTTGCGGGTCATGACAGCCTCGCGGGTTGGGGGTAAGAGTGCATCCCGATCAACCCGCGGCGGGCGGACGTGTTACACGGGGCCGCGGAGTTTTTCGAGGTCGTGCCAGAAGCCGGGGTACGTCTTCGCGACGCAGCCGGGGTTGCGGATCACGACGCCAGGAACCTTGAGGCCGACGAGGGCGAGGCTCATCGCCATGCGGTGGTCGTTGTACGTGTCCACGGCGCAGCCCGTCAGCGGCCGGGGGTGGATGGTCAGGCCGTCGGCCCGCTCCTCGACGCGGGCACCGAGCTTGCGGAGTTCGGTGGCGACGGCGGCGATGCGGTCGGTCTCCTTGTGGCGGATGTGGGCGACGTTGCGGATCGTGGTCGGCCCGTCGGCGAACAGGGCGACGGCGGCGAGCGTCATGACCGTGTCGCTGATGGCGTTCATGTCTACGTCGATGCCGGTTAGCGTTCGACCCGCTGGGTCGAACGCTAACCGGATGCCGTCGTCGGTGTACGTTACGGTGCAACCCATGCGTTCGAGGACTTCGACGAACTTTATGTCCCCTTGCAGCATGTCGCGGGTCATGCCACGCACGGTGACCTCGCCGCCGACGATGGCGGGGACGGCGAAGAAGTACGACGCGGCCGAGGCGTCGGGTTCGATGGGGTAACACGCCATCGAGTGAGTTTGCCGGCCGGGAACGTGGTACACCCCGCTTTCGTCGCGGGTAATTTTTAGATCGAAGAACCGCAACATGCTCATCGTCATTTCGACGTATGGCTCGGAGACGAGTCCGCCGGCGATCTCAATCCTCGTGTCGCCCCTCGCGAAGGGGGCGGCGAGCATTAGCCCACTGAGGAACTGACTGCTGACATCAGCCTTCATTCGGACGTGGCCGCCGCGAAGCCCGTTGGCATGAATCACAACCGGCGGACAGCCATTCTCGCATTCACTCCGCGCGTCCACGCCGAGTTGCTTCAAAGCATCGAGTAAGTCTTGTATCGGCCGTTCCCGCATTCTCGGCACGCCATCAAGGCGGTACGTGCCTTCCCCGAGCGCCAACATTGCGGTGAGAAACCGGACGGTCGTACCCGAGTTGCCGACGAAGAGGTCCGCCGTGCCGTTGGGAATCCATTCATCATCTTCGAGCATCTCGTAGCTGACGTTTCGGAACACATCAATCGTCGTACTCTGCCACTCGGTCGTTACCTCGAATCCCAATCGCCGAAGGCAATCCACCATCACTTCGGTGTCTTCGCTCTGAAGCGCGCCGGTCAACGTGCATCCCGGCGAGGTCAGCGCCGCCAGCACGAGTGCCCGGTTCGTGATGCTCTTGCTGCCGGGGACGCTCACCGTCTTCCGCGGGGCGGCCGTCAGCGGCACGATCGGCAGCTCGGCGGGGTACGTGAACTCGGACATCGGCTCGCTTTCCCGTTTTGCACTTTTCATTTCAGATTTTGAACTGGTCCGAATCGAGTAGAACCAATGCAAAGTTTGAAATGAAAAGTGCGAAATGAATCAGTACGTGACCCGCATCAGGAACAGTCCCTGCGGCGGGGCGGTCGGGCCGGCCTCGCGGCGGTCCATCGCCTCTAACACTTCCCGCATCTTCTCGACCGGCCAGTAGTCGTGGCCGATCAGGTAGAGCGTGCCGGTGATCGCCCGCACCATGTTGTACAGGAACCCGTCCGCCTCCACCTCGACCCGCACGCACTCGTCGTGGCGGGTCACGCAAATCTGCGCGATCGTCCGCACGCTGCTGAGGCGATTCGGCCACTGCGTCTCGAAGCACCGGAAGTCGTGCCGCCCGACCAGGCTTTGGGCTGCCCGGTGCATCCGGTCGGCGTCGAGCCGCCGCCGCGTCTGCCACGCGTACCGCCGCAGGAACGGGTCCGGGATGCGGCTGTCGTTGATGACGTACCGGTACATCTTCTTCACGGCGTCCCGGTTCGCGTCGAACGCCTGCCCGGCCTCCTCGCAGCTCGTGACGGCCACGTCGTCCGGCAGCTTCGCGTTCACCGCCTTCACCAGCGTCGCGCACTCCAATCGGGTGGCCGTGTAGAAGTTGAACACCTGCCCCATCGCGTGAACCCCGGCGTCCGTCCGGCCGCTACAGTTCGCACGGACTCGCTCTTCCTGGGTGATGCTCATGATCGCCTGTTCCACCGTCTCCTGCACGGTGCGGACGCCCGGCTGCGTCTGCCAGCCGGAGAAGTCCGTGCCGTCGTACCGGCAGATCATCTTGAGGTTACGCATGGGATTTGGAGGCGAACGGCACGGCGTAAGCGTGCCGGTGCTGCACTCGGGCGCACACCGGCACGCTTACGCCGTGCCGTTCGCCTGTCATCGCACGATGCCGCGGCGAACCAACTCCTCCGCGCACTGCACGGCGTTCGTGGCCGCGCCCTTGCGGAGGTTGTCGGAGACGAGCCACAGGTTCAGCGCGTTCGGGTTCGACGGGTCGAGCCGGACGCGGCCGACGAACGTGTGGTCGCTGCCGGTCGCGTGCAACGGCTGCGGGAACTCGCCCTTCGTCTCGTCCATCAGCACCACGCCGGCGGCCTTCGCCAGCGCCGCCTTCGCATCGGCGACGGACACCGGGCGGTCGAACTCGATGTTCACGGCCTCGCTGTGGGCCACCTTGACGGGGACGCGCACGCACGTCGGGCTGACGCCGAGGGCCGCGTCGCCGAGGATCTTCTTCGTCTCGTTGACGACCTTGTTCTCCTCCTCCGTGTACCCGTTCGGGTCGAGCGTCCAGTCGAGCGTGATGACGTTCCCGGCGAGTTGCGCCCGGTGCGCCGTCGGGGCCGGGACCGGCTTGCCGGCGGCGTAGGCGGTGAGCTGGCTCTCGAAGTCTGCCAGCCCCTTCGCCCCCTTGCCGGACGACGACTGGTAGGTGCACACGACCAGCCGCTTCACCCTCGCGAGCGCCGTCAGCGGCTTCACGGCCACGGTCAGCGGGATGGCCACGCAGTTCGGGTTCGCGACGATCCCCTTCTTCGCGTGGTGGAGTTGGTCCGCGTTCACCTCGGGAACGACCAGCGGACAGTCCGGGTCCATCCGCCACGCGGAACTGTTATCGACGACGATGGCCCCGGCCTTCGCGGCGATGGGGCTGAATTCCTTGCTGACGCCGGACGGCGTGGAGCTGAGGACGATCTGCACGCCGGCGAACGCGGCGGGGTTGATCGGCTCGACGGGGTACGGTTTCCCGGCGAACTCGACGGTCTTCCCGGCCGACTTCGCGGACGCCAGGAATTTGATCGTCTTGACCGGGAAATTGCGCTCGACGAGCACCGTCCGAATGAGGTCGCCCACCGCCCCGGTCGCCCCGACCACCGCCACGTTCACAGCCACGGAAGTACCCTCTTGGAGAAAAGAGACAACAGGTATTTTCCGAGGTGAGGGAGTGCCGACAAGTGGCGAAGGTTCGGAGATGAGCGGGTTCGTCGTTTTGCATTTCTCATTGGTCATTTTGCATTGGTTCGATCATTAACGACCCGGACCAATGCAAAATGACCAATGAAAAATGCAAAATTACTTCTCGTCGCGGTACGGCTTGCCGGACTGGTAGAGCCTCAGCCGGGCCTCGTACTCCGGCTTCTCGTCCGGCGGGACCATGTCGATGACCTTCTGCTGCCACTTGATCGCGTCGTCGAACCGTCCGGCCTCCGCGTAGGCCGCGGCCAGCGTGTCGAGGAAGCCGGGGTACTTGTGATCGGTCAGCTCGCACGCCCGGATCGCGTCCGTCGTCGCCTTCGTGCCGTCCCGCAGTTCCGCCCGCGGGCAGGTGGACCGTAACCACGCCAGGTAGTTGAGCGTGTTCGCGTCGTCCGGGTCGATGGTGCGGGCCTTCTCGTGGTCGGCGATGGCGGCGGCGTAGTCGCCGAGGCCGTAGTGCGCGGCCGCCCGCAGGTTGTACGCCGCGTCGAAGTTCTCGTTCAGCTCGACGGCCTTCGTCGCGTCCGCCAGCACCGCCGGCCAGTTCTCCGCGCGGCGGTGGGCGGACGCCCGCGCCGCGTACGCGCGGGCGTTGTCCGGCTTCTTCTCGATGGCGAGGGTGAAGTCCGCGACCGCCCGGTCCGGGTCGAGCAGCTCCAGGTGCGCGTACCCCCGCTGGATGTACGCGGCCGCGTCGGCCGGGTCGAGGTCGATCGCCTTCGTGAAGTCGGCGGCGGCTTCTTCCCACTGGCGGGCGCGGGCGTGCGACAGGCCGCGGTTGTACACCGCCCCCACGTCCGTCGGGTCGCGGCGGATCGCCTCCGTGAAGTCCGCGATGGCCTTCGCGTGCTCGTTCAGCTCGGCGTAAGCGATGCCGCGGAGGTTGTACGCCCGCTGCTCCTCCGGGTCGAGGCGGATCACCCACGAGTAGTCTTCGACCGCCTTGCGGTACTCCCCCTGGTCGCTCCAGAGGCGGGCGCGGTGCCAGAACGCCTCCGGCGACCGGCCGTTCAGCCGCAGGGCCGTGCCCAGGTCCGCGAGCGCCTCGTCGAGGTCGTCGAGGTTCTCGTGGCAGAGCGCGCGGTAGATGTACGCCCGCGCGTGCTGCGGGTTCAACTTGATCGCCGCCGAGTAGTCCTCCACGGCCTTCTCGTTGTCCCCCTTCGTGCTGTGCGCGTTCGCCCGGTTGAAGTAGACGCGGAACGACTCCGGGTCGATCTCCAGCGCCGCCGCGTAGTCGGCCAGCGCCGCGTCGAAGTCCCCCTTGCGGCTGTACGCGGCCCCGCGGCCGTTGAGGGGGTCGATGTCCTGCGGGCTGAGCCGGATGGCCTCCGTGAAGTCGGCGATGGCCGCGTCGTACTGCTGGAGATCGACGTGCGCCGTCCCGCGGTTGTGGTAGGCGGCGTGCAGGTCCGGCTGGAGGTCGATGGCCCGCTCGAAGTCGTCGATGGCCTTCCGGAACTCGCCGACGGCGACGAGCGCGTTCCCGCGGTGGTAGTAGAGGTCGGCGTCCGTCGGGTCGAGGTCGATCGCGCCGGTGAACGCCTCGACGGCCTTCGCGTACTCCTGCCGCCGGGCGTACCGGTGGCCCCGCTGGGCGAGCTGCGTCACGTCGGGCGGCTGGTGTGGGTCCATGTGCGAATTATACGTCCGCCCGACGGCCGGCCGTCGGGCCGGGTTTCATTCCGGATGTAAAATTCCGACCGCCGCGCGACCCCCGGCCGGGACTTCGGGGAACCGCGGGGGAAAATCTGAAATCCGCTTCATCATCCCCGGCCGTACACCTTATAACCACTGCAACCGATCGTTCGCCCTCGACTCGCGCGACTTGGCTTCCCACGTCCCGTTTTTCTCGAAGGATGTTTTTTCATGCGCAAGCGTCCCCGCACGCCCACGTACCGGGCCACACGCCTCTCGATGGAGTACCTGGAAGACCGCTCGAACCCGTCCGGGATGGTCGATCCGTTCGCCGTGAACCTGTCCGTGGTCGCCACCCCCGCCGACCGCATCAACGTCGTCACCACCGCCGGCGGCGAGTCCGCCGCGGCGCTCGCCCAGCTGTCGGCCGCGCCGTTCGCCGATACCGTCGAGCACGTCGGGTTCGGCATCTACACCGTCACCCTGGACACCGGCGTCGCGTCCGGCGACGCGATCACGTACTACTCGGCGCTGCCCGGCGTCACGGCCGCGGAGCCGGACTACGTCGTGCAGGTGGAACGCACGCCGAACGACCCCGGCTACTCGCAGCTCTACGCCATGTCGAAGATCTCCGCGCCGACGGCGTGGGACACGACGACCGGGTCCGGCAACTTCGTCGTCGCCGTCATCGACAGCGGCGTCGATTACAACCACCCGGACCTGAACGCCAACATGTGGCGGAACCCCGGCGAGGTGAACGGCGACGGCATCGACAACGACGGCAACGGCCTCGTGGACGACTTCTACGGGGCGAACTTCATCGGGACGAACACCGGCAACCCGTTCGACGACAACGGCCACGGCACGCACGTCGCCGGGACGATCGGGGCGGTCGGGAACAACGGCGTCGGCGTCGCGGGCGTGAACTGGGGCGTCAAGATCATGGCGCTGAAGTTCCTGTCCGCGTCCGGCAGCGGGTCCACCAGCGACGCCGTCGAGGCGCTGAACTACGCCGTCGCCAACGGGGCGAAGGTGTCCAACAACAGTTGGGGCGGCGGGGGGTACAGCAGCACGCTGTTCAACGCCATCCAGGCGGCGCAGGCGAAGGGCCACATCTTCGTTGCGGCCGCCGGCAACAGCAACGTGAACATCGACACGTCGCCGAGCTACCCGGCCAGCTACAACCTGGCGAACGTCGTCGCCGTCGCGTCCACGACCAGCACCGACGCCCGGTCGAGCTTCTCGAACTACGGCGTCACCACGGTGGACATCGCCGCCCCCGGTTCGGGGATCGTCAGCACGACGCCGAACAACACGTACAGCAACTTCAGCGGCACGTCGATGGCCAGCCCGCACGTCGCCGGGGCGATCGCCCTGTACTGGGACGCGAACCCGACGGCGACGGCGACGGAAGTGATCGACCGGCTGAAGGCGACGGCCGACACCGTGTCCGGCCTCACGAGCGTGGTCCAGGGCGGGAAGCGGTTGAACGTCGGCGCGCTGATCGGCGTCACGTCCCCGCCGTCCCCGCCGCCGCCGCCGGCGGACCTCACCGGGGCGCGGGTCACGGCCGCCGCGTTCGGCGGGACGAATTCCGTCACCGGCCTCCGCGTCACGTTCAACGAGGCGATCAACGCGGGCAGCTTCGACACGGCCGATGTCGTCAGCTTCACCGGCCCGAACGGCGCGCTCACCGTCACCGGCGTCACGCCCGTGACCGGCACGAACAACACGCAGTTCGACCTGACGTTCGCCACGCAGACGGCGGCCGGGACGTACACCCTCGTCCTCGGGCCGGGCGTCCTGGACGCGGCCGGGAACGCGATGGACCAGAACGCGAACGGCACGAACGGCGAAGTGCCGGGGGACCGGTACACGGCGACGCGGACGATCACCCCGCCGCCGGCCGCGCAGACGTTCACCTACGCCGGCGGGTCGCTGGCGGTCCGCGACTTCACCTACACGCGGGCGACGATCGCGATCGACCAGGACATCACGATCGCGGACGTGAACGCGAAGTTCAACGTCAACCACACCTACGACCGCGACCTGGTGATCCGGCTGATCGGCCCCGGCGGGCAGACCTCGACGCTGGTGAACCGCCGCGGCGGCAGCGGGAACAACTTCACGAACACGACGATCGACGACGAGGCGGGGACGGCCGTCGCGAAGGGGGCGGCCCCGTTCAGCGGGACGTACCGGCCGGAGACGGCGCTCTCGACGTTCGACGGCCGCAACGCCCGCGGGACGTGGACGCTGGAGGTGTACGACGCCGCCCGCACGGATACCGGCAGCCTGACGGCGTTCTCGCTGGTCGTGACCGGCACGAACGGCGGCGCGGCCGCCGGGTTCGCGATCCGCAACGGCGAGGTCACCTTCGACGCGATGCCGACCGGCCCGGCCGCGGCGACGTTCGTGACGGCGTTCGACGTGTCGCCCCGGCTCGGGTCGGCCCCGGCCGCGCCGCCGGTGGTTGAAGAGTTCGAGCCGGTGGCGGTGGACGCGCCGCCGACCCGCGCGACGGCGTCCGACTCGCCGGAAGTCTCCGCCGCCGGCCGGGTGGTGACGTTCCGCATCACGCCGGCGTTCGACGACGAGTGATCCCCCGCCGGGCGTGGCCCCGACCGGGGCCACGCCCGCCCAATTTCGTAGGCTCTGTAGTATCCCCCGCGGCCGTTCGTCCCCCGCCCGCCGCGGCCCGGAGCCTGCCGATGGCCACCCCCGTCCCCCCCGCCGACCCGCCGCCGCCGGACCTCACCGGCCGCACGCTCGGCGACTTCCACGTCCTCCGCAAGCTCGGCCAGGGCGGCATGGGCCAGGTCTACCTCGCCCGGCAACTCTCCCTCAAGCGGGAGGTCGCGCTCAAGCTCCTCCGCGGCGAGCTAGCCCAGAACGCCACCGCCCTCAAGCGGTTCCAGGCCGAGGCCGAGGCCGTCGCCCGGATCAGCCACCCGAACATCGTCCAGGTCTACGCCATCGGCGAGCACGACGGCCTGCGGTTCATGGCCCTCGAGTACGTGGACGGCCGCAACCTCCGCGACTTCCTCGAACGGAAAGGCCCGCCGGAACTGCCGGTCGCGCTCGCCGTCATTCGACAGGTCGCCGCCGCCCTCCAGCGGGCCAGCGAACTCGGCATCGTCCACCGCGACATCAAGCCGGAGAACATCCTGCTCACGAAGAAGGTCGAGGTGAAGGTCACCGACTTCGGCCTGTCCCGGCTGACGCTCGACGACCAGCAGCCGCTGAACCTCACGCAGTCCGGCGTCACCCTCGGGACGCCGCTGTACATGTCGCCGGAGCAGGTCCGCGGCCGGCCGACGGACCACCGCAGCGACCTCTACAGCTTCGGCGTGACGTGCTACCACCTGCTGGCCGGCAACCCGCCGTTCACCGGGGCGAACGCCATCGACGTGGCGATGAAGCACGTCAACGAGGCCCCGGAGCCGCTGGCGGCCGTCCGCCCGGACCTGCCGCCGGACCTGTGCAACCTCGTTCACAAGATGATGGCGAAGCGGGTGGAGGACCGCTACCCGACGGCGAAGGACATCCTTCGCGACGTGGCGAAGGTGCGGGAAGGGCTGTCCCTGAACCTGCCGCCCGCCCCGGCGAACGGCGCGGCGGCCCCGGCCGCCAGCGTCCCGCTGATGCTGCCGACCACGGCGACGCTGCCGCTGGTCTTGCCGGACCACCCGTCGCGGTGGCCGGCGCGAATCCTCGCCGGCCTGGCGGTCGCGGCGGCGTTCACCGGCGGGTGGCTGTTGTTCGGGAAGTTGCACCCGCCGGCGACGGCCGCGGCCGGGCCGACCGCCCCCGGCCTGCCGGAGGCGCGGCTGCCGGAGGCCGTGAAGCTCGTCAGCGGCCGCGAGCGGGACCTGCTGGCGAAGCTCGACAAGCGGGGCGCGACGCCGGCCGAGGTGATCGACGCGAGCCTCGATCTGGGGTTGCTGTACGTGAAGGAGCGGCGGTTCGCGGACGCGGAGAAGGTGTTCCACCAACTGGAGCAGGAGAAGCCGGACCGCCCCAAGCAGCAGGACGCGCAGTTCCCGGCCTACCGGATCGCCGCCCACCTCGGCTCCGGCGTGGTCCTCGCCCACCAGGACAAGGCGCGGGAGTCGGTCGCCGCGTTCACCGCGGCCCTGAACGCCGTCCCGCGGAAGGCAGTGTCCGTCGGCCGGTTGCAGCAGTTCTTCGCCGACCACCGGGATTTGGCGCTGGCCGTCGCGGAGGCCGTCCAGCGGGACGCCGAGAACCTCAAGGGCGAGCGGCTGCCGACGCTAGAGCGGCTGCGGTCGCCGACGACGATGCTGAAAGATTGACCCTACGCCGCCTCGACCGGCGGCAGCGGGTTGTCCTCCCGCGGCATCTGGCGGACCCGCTCCAGCCACCCCGTCACCGACTCCTTGCTCAGCACCGACCGCACGACCACCTCGGACCGCAGGGCCGGGTGGACCGGCGCGAGGAACCCGAGCGCCCACCGCCGCGGCATCTCCGGCTTCCCGAGCAGCACGACCTTCATGCCGTCCAGTTCCACGATGTCCCGCGGCGACATCTCGGCCCACACCCACCACGGGTGGTACGGCTGCGCCTTCTCCCACGTCTCGACGCTGTCGTCGGGCTGAAGCGCCGGCCACTGGTAGAACTGCCAGAGGGCGGTGTCGTAGACCTCGCCCTTCTCGTTCATCGCGCCGCTCGCCTGCCACTCGGCCGGCGGCACGCCGTCCAGCATCCGTTCGCCCTTCGCGATGCTCGTCAAGAGCGCCGACGGCCTGTCGCCGTCCCACCCCATCGCCGGGTGGCCGGCGAGCGCCGCCTGCAACAGCGTGAAGAAGTGGGCGTTACTCCGGACCGCGTGCAGCCGGACCATGACGCCGGTTTGCTTCTCCAGGTCGAGGACCAGCACGTCGTCGTCATCGACGGCGAACAGAACCTCGGCGACGTAGTGGGCGTAGGGGTTGAACTGCCGGCCGTCGTGCGCGAGTTGCAATAGTTCGTCGCGGTGGCGGGCCTTGTGCCGCAGCTCCGCGGACCGGCAGAGCATGGCCATCGCGGCCCGGCCGTTGAACACGATGCCGAGGAACTCCCGCATCCGCGCCGCCGTCTCCGGCGACCGGTTCGCGAGTTCCTCCCACCGCTCCTCGGGGATCGTCTCCAGGTTCGGCGTGCCGATCAGCTCCGTGAGCTTCTGCGACAGTTCCGGGATGCCGCGGAACTGTTCCGTCAGCCGGTCGAGGATGGGATCGAGGCAGACGCCGGGGTCGGCCCCGTGCTCGACGGCGAGGCCGCAGGTGTTGGCGGCGCACGCGAACTCCCAGACCGGCACGTCCGGCTCGGCCATCCGCTTCGCGATCGCGTGGAACACCGGGTCCCGCTCGGCCGGCGTGCGGGACTGGAAGACCCGCTCGATGAACTCGTAGGTCTTCTGGAACCGCGCCCGCACCTCGTCGGCGTCGTTCGTGGCCGTCCGCTCCTTCAGGAGCGCGATGAACCGGTCGGCCAATTCGGTCGGGGAAATCGGCGTCGCCACGCGAAGCTCCAAGGTTGGGGGAACGCGACACGTTCCGAAAAACGCCGCGGGGCGTCAAGGGCGGTTGGCGGGCGACCCGTCGGGTCGCCCGCTAACCGCGCGAATCGACGATCAGCGTGACCGGGCCGTCGTTGACGAGTTCGACCCGCATGTCCGCCCCGAACCGCCCGGCCGCGACGGGGACGCCGAGCGCCTTGAGCGCATTCTGGAACTCGACGTACAGCGGCTCCGCGACCTCCGGCCGGGCCGCGGCGACGAAGCTCGGCCGCCGCCCCTTCCCGCAGTCGCCGTAGAGCGTGAACTGGCTGACGACCAGCACCCCGCCGCCCACGTCCAGGACGGACAGGTTCATCTTCCCGTCGGCGTCCGGGAAGCACCGCAGGTTGGCCGTCTTGTCCGCCAGCCACGCCACGTCCTGGGACGTGTCGTCCGGCGCGATCCCGAGGAGCGCGAGCCAGCCGCGGCCGACCGCGCCGACGGTTTCGCCGGCAACTTCGACCCTCGCCCGGCTGACCCGCTGGAGAACGACGCGCATGGAGTCATAGTAGTAGGCACACTCCGTGTGCCGTCTCGTTCATGCGCCCGGAGAGTTCGTCCGGGCCGCTGCGACCGACAGCAGACGGCACACGGAGTGTGCCTACTACTATCGTTCGGCGCGGTATCTTATGGTGACGCGACCCCACGGGAGGAGACCGATGGCCCTCGACGACTACACCCGCCACCAACAAGGCATCATCAAGCGGTACTACGAGAACAAGGACCAGATTCAGCTCCAGAAGCTCGGCGAGCAGGTGACGGACCTGTACCTCGCGGAAGGCAAGAAGCGGGAGAAGGTCTGGAAGGCGATCGCGACGACGATGCAGAAGCTCGGCGTCCCGCAGGCCCGCATCGACCACCTCCTCCAGGCGAACGACCCGCAGCTCGTGGCGAAGCTGGTGACGGAACTCCAGGGGAAATGACCGACCCGGCCCCGGCGGGTCGCCGTTCGTTTCCCCGCGCCCGACAATGACGGCATGGAACCGGTACGCGTCAACCTCGGGCCGCGGTCTTACGACATCCGATTCGCCGGCGACCTCGGCGGCTTTGCCGACTTCGTCCGGCTCTCGGCCCCGCGGGCCAAACTCGCCCTCGTCGTCGCCGACGGCAACACGCAACCGCACGCCCTCGCCGTCAACGACGCGCTCCAACACCTGGGCTTCCGCGCGGCGATTACGACCGTCCCGAGCGGCGAGGCCACGAAGTCGCTCGCCGAGTTCGGCAAGCTGCTCGACGCGCTCGCGGACCTGCCGGCCGACCGGCAGACGCTCGTGGTCGCCGTCGGCGGCGGCGTCGTCGGCGACCTCGCCGGGTTCGCGGCCGCCAGCTACAACCGCGGGCTGCCGCTGCTCATGGTCCCCACCACGCTGCTCGCGATGGTCGATTCGTCCGTCGGCGGCAAGACCGGGATCAACCACCCGAAGGGCAAGAACCTCGTCGGCGCGTTCCACCAGCCGGCCGGCGTCTGGATCGACCCGGCGTTCCTCGGCACACTGCCGGACCGCGAGTTCAAGAGCGGGCTGGCCGAGGTCGTCAAATACGGCGTCATCCTCGACGCCGAATTCTTCGCGTGGCTCGAAGCGAACGCCGATGCGATTCTGAAGCGAGAGAGCGCGGCGGTCGGACACGTAGTGTCGCGGTCGTGCCGGCTGAAGGCGGATGTCGTGGAGCAGGACGAGCGGGAGGAGACCGGCCTGCGGGCGGTGCTGAACTACGGCCACACGTTTGCGCACGCGTTCGAGACGGTCGGCGGGTACGGCTCCTGGCTGCACGGCGAGGCGGTCGCGGCGGGCATGGTGTGCGCCTCGCGGCTGGCGGAGAAGCTCGGCCGGATCGGGCCGGACGCGACGGCGCGGCAGGTGAAGCTGCTGACGGCGTTCGGGCTGCCGGTGCGGGCGAACCCGGCGTGGCCGGCGGACGCGCTGATCGACGTGATGCGACGGGACAAGAAGGCGGCGGCCGGCAAGCTGCGGTTCGTGCTACCGACGAAGTTGGGGCACGTCGAGCTGGTGGACGGCGTGCCGGAGGAGCTGGTGCGCGAGGTAGTGGGGTAAGCGGTCGTTTCCTCGCTGGTCTTGTCTTCGGCTTTGTTCCCTCCCCCCTTGGGGGGAGGGTTAGGGAGGGGGGTCGCCTCCCTTGCCCGGTGAGAATCGTGTTTGAAATGGGCAGCTCGGGGGGGGGGGGGGCGGGGCCCCCCCCCCCCCCCCCCGGGGCCGCCCCCCCCCCCCCCCCAGCCCGGCACGACTGCGCCGCCCCCCCCCCCCACCCCACGCCGCCCGC